>NZ_AKJI01000067.1:0-11723 GCF_000282415.1 Pseudomonas sp. GM60 | reverse complement strand
GCTTGCTGGCGATGGCGTCCGTGAAATCGCCATCGCCGGCAAGCCGGCTCCTACAGATTGTCGGGGTGTTCGGGATTGAAGGTTTACGCAAAACCTGTAGGAGCCCGGCTTGCCCGCGATGGCGTCCGTGAGATCGCCATCGCCAGCAAGCCGGCTCCTACAAATTGCGGGGGTGTTCGGGATTGAGGGTTTACGCAAAACCTGTAGGGGCCCGGCTTGCTGGCGATGGCGTCCGTGAAATCGCCATCGCCAGCAAGCCGGGCTCCTACAAATTGCGGGGGTGCTCGGGATTGAGGGCTCACACAAAACCTGTAGGAGCCCGGCTTGCCCGCGATGGCGTCCGTGAGATCGCCATCGCCAGCAAGCCGGCTCCTACAGATTGTGGGGGTGTTCGGGATTGAGGGTTTACGCAAAGCCTGTAGGAGCCCGGCTTGCCGGCGATGGCGCCCGTGAGATCGCCATCGCCGGCAAGCCGGCTCCTACAGATCGTGGGGGTGTTCGGGATTGAGGGTTCGCGCAAAACCTGTAGGAGCCCGGCTTGCCGGCGATGGCGTCCGTGAGATCGCCATCGCCGGCAAGCCGGCTCCTACAAATTGTGGGGTGTTCGGGATTTAGGTTTATTCATCTGCCGGCGAACGTTATGCGGCGCTCACTTTGATCAACATTCAATGAGCGTCACCGTCCCAGATCCAGTTCCAGACCCCAGGCAATTTCACCGGTTGCGTACTGTCGCGAACGGTGCGCGCCATGGCCGCCCGTTGCAGTTCGGCCTGATCATCGTAAAACGGCTTCTGCGCCGTTTTCACGCCGGTCGCCTGCGCACTGTCGAGAAGGATTTGCAGGTATTCGCGGGCATGTCGGGCGGTGTAGCGGTTGAGGTCGTGGAAGGTCACCACCACCGGGATCACCCCATCCACCGTCGGCAACTCACCCAATGCGATGCGCTCACGCACCTCTGACATCTGCCGCAACATGCTGGACCGGCGTCGGGGGCTGGCGTTGAAACCCCAGATCTTGCCGTCGTTGGCGCTCAGGTCGGTCAGCAACACGTGCATGCCGTGCTTTTGATAAGCGGCGAAAACCCGTTTGTCATAATTCCAGAACGGCGGCCGTACCAAGGTCGGCGGCGCACCGGTGATGGCGGCGATGTCGGCACTGCCTTTGGTCAATGACTGTTCCAGTTCTTCCGGGCTCAGAGAACGGTGATTGGTGTGCCAGTGGGTGGCCGTATGGAAACCGAGAATCTGCCCGTCCGCATGCTCGCGGCGCATGACCTCGCGGCCGATGTCGCTGTCGCCTGCCCGTGGCGCGCCGGTCTGCACGAAGAACACCGCTTTGAGGTTCGGCTGCACCGGGTTGGTGGCGAGACTGTCGAGGATTGTCATCGTCGGGTTCCAGAAACTCGACGCGCTGGGACCGTCGTCGAACGTCAGCAGAAACCGGATCGGTGCTTGCGCGTGCAGACGCTGTTCGGTTTGCGGCGTCATTTCGATGGGAGCAGCGATGCAACCCACCAGCCCGACGGCAATGGCGAGTGCGCTGAGAATCTTGAACAGCTGTTTCATGTTGTGCCTTGAGCCGGACCGTTAAGCCCGCACAGTTGTGCGGGCGCGGTTTGGATCAGGGTACACAGTGTTTGGTTCCGGTGCTGCCCGACATTGTCGGTTACTGGGTAAACGCCTGCTCGAACGAGTTGTCGATAATCGGCGCGGTCGCCAGTGCCGTCGGCAATGCTTTGACCTTGAACAGAAAATCCGCCGTGCTTTGCAGGTCCTTAGCAGCCTGTGCATCCACCGGGCCTACGGTCATGTGAGCCTGGCGTAACCAGTGACGCGAGACGTTCTGGTCAAGATTGGCCTTCTTCGCCCACAGATCGGCATATTCGTCGGTGTGATTGTCGACCCAGGCCCGTGCCTTTTTCAGGCGAACCAGGAAGTCGGCGATGGCTTCGCGCTTGCTGTCGATTGACGGTGTCGAAGCGGCGATGGCGCTGAGGCCTGGCATGAGGTTCTTGGCGGTGAGAATCGGTCGCGCGCCGGAGAACAGAATCTGTTGGGAAATGTAGGGTTCCCAGACCGGGAAGGCATCAATGCTGCCCTGGGGCAGCGCGGCGGCGGCATCGATCGGCATCAGCTTGATGAAGTCGACGTAGTCCTCCGGCAGGTCAGCTTGTTGCAAGGCGCGCAGGGTCAATTGCTGGCTCCAGGCGCCGGGCCAGTAGGCGACTTTCTTGCCCTTGAGGTCGGCGATGCTTTTGACCGGCGAATCCTTGGGCACCAGCAAGGCGATGGTGTCCGGGTTCTGCCGCGAGACGCCGATCAGCTTCACCGGCGCCTGCTTTGCAGCGAGGAACAGGAAGCCTGAATCGCCCAGAAAGCCCACGTCCAGCGCCCCGGTGTTCAGCGCTTCGGCCAGCGGTGCAGCGGCCTGAAAATGCTTCCAGTCAACGGTGTAAGGCGCCCCTTCCAGCACCCCCGAAGCCTCCACCGAGGCGCGCACGTTGTAGTAGTTCTGATCACCGACATGCAGGACAACGGGCTCAGCGGCGTAGGCCATTGGCGCAGCAAACAACGCGCTGGTCAGCAAACTGCGAACGAATCTGGACAGGTTCATCGGGGGCTCCTTGAGAGTGAATGGCATAGACCATAACGCTCTTACAGGACGATTTTTAAATTCGATTAACGCATAAGCTCATGACTGTCAGTCAACACTGTTCACCCGGCAACAGTGAGCCGACAGACTGTTTTCCCTGCAACACCCTTCTGCTTCATTCCTCGCATCAACGCCTTGAAAACGCCTGATATCCAAGACATGGCACAGAGCCTGCAATATTCCTTTTACGCAGGAAGCATTTATAAAAAATGAATTTTTAGACATAAGAAACCCAACGCCTTGTCCGGAGCCGATCCCATGAAGTCCACCTTCCGCTTTCCCAAAGTCAGGTATCTGCTCAGCGCCTGCGCCCTGGCCTTGAGCCTGCAACCCGCCGCGCAGGCTGCTGAAACACCGCCGGCCGAAGTGCATCTGGATTACGCCTACTACTCGCCAGTGAGTTTGGTGCTTAAACACTTTGGATTTCTGGAAAAAGCCCTGCCGCAGACCAAAGTCAGTTGGGTGCTGAGTCAGGGCAGCAACCGCTCGCTGGAGTACCTCAACAGCGGCGGCGTTGATTTCGCCTCCTCCGCCAGCCTCGCCGCCGTGCTCAGCCGCGCCAATGGCAGCCCGATCAAATCGGTTTACGTCTACAGCCGCGCCGAATGGACCGCATTGGTGGTGCGCAAGGATTCGCCCTACCAGACCGTCGCCGACCTGAAAGGCAAGAAGATAGCCGCCACCAAAGGCACCGACCCGTACCTGTTCACCCTGCGCAGCCTGCATCAGGCCGGCCTGAGCAAGGACGATGTGGAACTGCTGCATTTGCAGCACCCGGATGGCCGCACGGCCCTGGAAAAAGGCGACGTCGACGCCTGGGCCGGCCTCGATCCGCACATGGCCGCCAGCCAGGTCCAGGCCGGTTCGCGCCTGTTGTATCGCAACACCAACTTCAACAGTTATGGCGTAGTCAGCGTTACTGACACTTATGCGAAAGAGCACCCGCAGACCATCGAAACCGTACTGAAGGCGTACGAAAAGGCCCGCGACTGGGCGGTAAAAAACCCTGATGAACTGGCGAAACTGCTCGCTACCGAATCCGGTCTGCCGCTGGAAGTGGCCAAGCTGCAACTGTCCCGCACTGACCTGAGCAGCCCGCAACTGACCGCCAGGGATGTGATCGCATCCAAGGCCGCCGCGCCGATTCTGGTGTCCGAAGAACTGGTACGTCGTGGGGTGAATGTCGATCAGGTCATCGATCAGTTGATCGACACCGGCTTCAAGGAAACCGTGGCCCGTCAGTAAAAGCAAAATATCGCAGCCTGCGGCAGCTCCTACAGGGAAACGCATATCCCAACGTAGGAGCTGCCGCAGGCTGCGATATTTTGATCTTGCTTCAAATCAGCGCTGTAACCCGCGCCAGTCGCGGATTCGTCGTGACCGGAGAATCTCATGACCAGCAAAAGCAAAGACCTGCCCCTCGAACTGCCGACGCCACGTCGTGCCGCTCTTTCCTTGAACAATGCCTGGCGTTTGCGTCTCAAGGGTCTGGCGTTGCCGGTGCTGATCCTCCTGGTGCTGGAATTTGTCGTACGCATCGGCTGGTTGCCGTCCTACCAAATGCCCGCGCCCAGCGAAATCGCCCTGACCTTGAGAGACCTCGCAGAAGGCGCGCTGTGGAAACACATCAGCGCCAGCCTGTTGCGCGTGTTGCTCGGTTTCGCCATCGGCGCCGGTCTGGCACTGGTGTTTGCCGCCTGGGTCGGTTTGAGCCGCGAAGCCGAAGCCTGGCTTGAACCGACCTTCGCCGGCCTGCGTTCGATTCCGAGCCTGGCCTGGGTGCCCCTGTTGTTGCTGTGGCTGGGCATCGACGAAACCTCGAAAATCGTCCTGATTGCCATCGGCGCGTTCTTTCCGGTGTACCTCAACGGCGTCGCGGCGATCCGCGACATCGACCGCAAACTGGTGGAAGTCGGGCAGATGTATGGCTTCGGTCGCACACGGCTGGTCCGAAGGATTTTATTGCCCGCCGCCCTGCCCGGCCTGTTTACCGGGTTGCGCAGCGGCATGAGCCTGGCGTGGATGTTTCTGGTGGCCGCGGAGCTGATCGCCGCGACCAAAGGGCTGGGTTATCTGCTCAGTGACGGGCGCGAGACATCCCGCCCGGACATCGTGCTCGCGGCAATCATTGTGCTGGCGCTGCTGGGCAAACTCAGCGATGGAATCCTCGCCGGCCTGGAGAAACGCTTCCTGGCGTGGCGCGACACGTTCAACGGCCAAAGCACAGAGGATTGAGCCATGACCGATTACCTGCTGGACATTCGCGTCGAGCGCAAAACTTTCGCCACCACCACTGTGCTCAGGGATATCCACCTGCAATTGCAGCCCCGGGAAACCGTCAGCCTGCTGGGCCCCAGCGGGTGCGGTAAAAGCACGTTGTTGCGGATCGTTGCCGGCCTTGAAAAGGACTTTCAGGGTGAACTGAATCGCAACGCCGGTGAGGTTGCGTTCGTGTTTCAGGAACCTCGATTGATGCCCTGGCTGACGGTCGAGCAGAACATCGGCTTCAGCGCCGACAACCGATATGACAAGGCCTGGGTCGCACATCTGATCGATGAAGTGGGCCTCAGCGGGTTCGCTCAAGCGTTACCCAAGGCTCTTTCCGGCGGCATGGCGCAGCGGGTCGCCATTGCTCGCGGCCTCTACTCACGGCCCGATGTGCTGTTGCTCGACGAACCGTTCAGCGCGGTGGACGCTTTCACCCGGATGAAACTGCAAGACCTGTTGCTGCAACTGGCCGAGCGTCACGCCATCGCCCTGCTGCTGGTGACCCACGATGTCGATGAAGCGCTGTACCTCAGCGACCGCGTCCTGGTCATGGACAATCGCCCCAGCAGCATTCGCCAGGAACTGGCGGTGCAACTGCCCCATCCGCGTGATCGGCGCGATCCGCTGCTGGCACAATTGAAGGCCCTGGCGTTGACCGAACTGCAACGGGCGCACGTCATTTGAATCGCCCAGCGTTCCCCGATCCGTAGGAGCCAGGCTTGCCGGCGAAGGCGTCCGTAAGATCGCCATCGCCAGCAAGCCGGCTCCTACAGGGTTCGCGTGAATCCCCGATCCCGAACATCTCCCAATCCGTAGGAGCCAGGCTTGCTGGCGGAGGCGTCCGCTAGATCGCTATCGCCAGCAAGCCGGCTCCTACAGGTGAAGCGTCTAAGCTGAAGCTTCCAGTAAGAGGTTTCTTTCGATGTGCGGAAGACTCTCGCAATACCGGGGCATTCATGACTTCGTGGCGGTGCTGAGCATTCCCGACGCGCTGATCAACCATGTCGGCGATGAACCACTGGCCAGATACAACGCCGCGCCGACGAATCAACTCGCGTTGTTTCATCGGGAAAGCAATGGGCTCCAGGCCGACAAGGTGCGCTGGGGATGGCGGCCGCATTGGGCGAAGGATCGTGCGGCACCGATCAATGCACGGGTGGAGAAAGTCGCCCACGGTCCGTTCTTCCGCGCAATCTGGCCGCACCGCGCGATTGTGCCGATCGATAACTGGTTCGAATGGGTCGATACGCCGGACTCAACGAGACAGCCATGGCTCATCCGGCGGCAGGACCGCGACCCGATTTTCTGTGCCGCGATTGGCCGGTTTCCCACAGATGGCGAGGAACCGAGAGACGACAACGGTTTCGTGATCATTACCGCAGACAGCGCCGGTGGCATGCTCGACATTCACGACCGGCGGCCGGTGGTGTTGTCGCCGGAACTGGCGCGGGAATGGCTCGATCCCGCCACGCCCCCGGAACGCGCCGAACAGATGGCCTTGTTTCAGGGCGAAGGCAGCGAAGTTTTCGAGTGGTACAAAGTTGGCAAGGCTGTAGGCAACGTGAGGAATCAAGACGCGTCGCTAATTGACGAGAGTGCATGAACTTATCAATACCAACAGCCATGCGAGCGCCAATAACAGTTAGCTATGCAGACCTATAACTTAAACGTTACACAGACTGTTTCACCCAAGTAACACTTACTGATAGAGGGCGCTTTTCTGTATCAACCGCTTGTCCGACAATTTGATCGTCATACATACATTTAGAATAACTACGGATAGCATGCGCGCCGCATTTCCATTGGCATCGCCCAGTTGACCAAAGAGTCAACAACTAAGGAAATCCCTACTACAACAAGCCTTGCAGAGAATTAAATGCGCGACGATTTTGCAATCAATCAAGTCGTTGGTCTGGAGTGCGTTTATCTTTCGACGACAGAGCACTATCGGCTGGACTGTTTCATAGAGCAATACATAAAGACCCGTAACCTGCTATCGGTTCCGGGGATTGACGGCACCTTGCGTTCAACGCTCTTACACTATCCCGGCAAGCCGCCGGTCATGGTCAACGAAGTGAACGCATGGATCGACAAGACCCTGGGCTATCGGGCCTCACATCCCGACGAATTGCAGCTCGACGACGCTTGAAACGACGCGCCGGCCTACGTTTGGCAAAAGAACTGAACGAACCCGTCGTCGCCGCACTCTGAACGGTAGAGGCTCACTGAGCCTCCTCCTTTTTCAGCAGTCCTATTTCTGCATCACACTTTCACCGCAGATCTCTCTGAATTTTTATTCGACGACTAAGCCACTGACCTGGCTGGCTCCACGAGAGATAGATGAGTGAACTCGTTCCCTATGCCGTGCATTACTTATTCGACGGTGTGCGACAGCACTTTTTCAAGATGGCTGTGCATTTTTCCGATGTCGACGCGATTCATTCGGCGTCTGCGCATGCTTACCCTGAATCCGGCCGCAAGATCGCCGAACACGCCACCCTCGAAGCGGCACGCATTAAAGCGCAGCAATTGGGCATTACCCAGATTCGCTGGAACGTGTCGATCTGATTGACCAGCAAAAAAAAGCCCCGCGCATAGGCGGGGCTTTGTTGTATGCGCAGATCGGTCAGAGCGCCTGCTAAAACTTTTTATCAAGTTCTGACAGTTCCTTCCCGTCGTCGGGATGCTTCCAGTCAGGCGTCGAACGTTTCTGCTGCTCGATCTCTTCTTCCGTCGGTTCATCCATGTCTTCATCTTCCGGATCAGGACGCTTTTGTTCAGTTGCCATGCTCACCTCTCTCCCTAAGGGATCAGTCATCAACTTTAAGCGTAGAACAGTTTCGCGCTCCCGGCTCAGAGCCACCAGCGCAGCAAAAAGAAGAACCCCATGCTCAACAACATGCTGAGCAAGGTGTTGCGGGTGTACAGCACCAGCCCCACCGCCACCAGCGAACTGATCAGGTACGGGTTGTCCCATTGCAGGTTCAGCTGTTTATCCGGCATGAACACAATCGGGCCGCAGATGGCGGTCAACATGCCCGGCACCGCAAAGCCGAGGAACTGCCGGGCGTTGCTGCTCAGGCGCAGCGGCAGCCGTGGCTCGAGAAATACATAACGGTTGAGGAACACCAGAATCCCCATACCGACAATCACCGCCCAGACCATCATGTGCGTCCACCGTAGAATTTATTGCAGATGAAGCCCGCCGTCATGCCCGCCAACCCCGACAGCACCAGCGCCGAGCCCCATTGCCAGTAACTGAACAACACCGAGCAAAACAGCGAAACCGCCACGCAGACCACGGTCGGTACGTTGCGCACCACCGGGGTGATCAGGGCAATGAAGGTCGCGGCGATGGAGAAATCCAGGCCCAGATGTTCCAGGCCGGGAATGCTGCTGCCCAGCACGATGCCGGCCAGCGTGAAGAGGTTCCAGGCGATGTAAAACGTCAGGCCGACGCCCAGGGCATACCAGCGGTTGAATTGCTGTTTGTCATGCTGGCTGGTCAAGGCGAACAGCTCGTCGGTGAGCAAAAAGCCCAGCCCGGCACGCCAGCGACCCGGCAGCGGCGAAATCACCGAGCGCATACTCATGCCGTAGAGCAAATGCTGCGACGTCAGCAATAACGTGGTCAGCAGAATTGAAAAGATTCCGGCACCGCCCTTGAGCATGCCGATGGCCACCAATTGCGCCGCCCCGGCAAACACGATGCTCGACAACCCCTGGCCTTGCAGCGGCGTGAGGTTGGCTTCGATGGCCATGGAGCCGGCCAGCAATCCCCACGGCGCGGTCGCCAGGGACAACGGCATGATCGCCGCGGCGCCGCGAAGAAAGGCGCTGCGCGGCATGAGTGAGTGAGTCATAACGCTCTACAAACAGGAAAAGACGCCTGACTGTGCCAGCAGTCGCGCCCTATGGCTTGAACAATCTTGCGCACTTGTGCCTCGCACCGGTGCCGCGCATTCATACCGTTCATCGACTGCCTGCTTGATTCGGCACGATGATATCAACATGATGGCGCCTGTTTTCCTCGAGATCGGCCCGTCATGAGCGCAATCGATACCGACAGCGACGTCTACAAAACCCTGCTGGAATCGACCAAGGCGATTCCGTGGCGAATCGACTGGAAAACCATGACATTCAGCTACATCGGGCCGCAGATCGAGCGTCTTCTGGGCTGGAAGCAGGACAGTTGGCTGTCGGTCAACGATTGGGTCGAGCGCATGCACCCGGATGATCGTGATTACGTGGTGGAGTTCTGCGTCTCGCAATCACGCGCGGGGGTGGATCACGAGGCGGATTACCGGGCGCTGACCCATACCGGCGATTACGTGTGGATTCGTGATGTGGTGCATGTGGTGCGCAAAGACGGCGAAGTCGAAGCGCTGGTGGGTTTCATGTTCGACATCAGCGAGCGCAAGAAAACCGAAGAACACTTGATTCGCCTGCAGAAGCAACTCGAAGAGTATTCCTTCCAGGACGGCCTGACCGGCATCGCCAACCGGCGCATGTTCGACACGGTGCTGGAGCGCGAATGGGGCAACGCCCAACGCGGCGGTTTGCCGCTGTCGCTGATCATTCTGGATATCGATTACTTCAAGCAGTACAACGATCACTACGGGCACATCAAGGGCGACGAATGCTTGCGCCAGGTGGCCCAGACCCTGTCGCTGGCGGCCAATCGACCACGGGATTTCATCGCGCGGATCGGCGGCGAAGAGTTCGTCTGGCTGCTGCCGGAAAGCGACGCCGAATCGGCAAGGCTGGTGGCCAACAAATGCCTGCACCTGATGTGGCAGCAGCAGATCCCTCACGAATTTTCGGTGGTATCGAAACGGCTGAGCCTGAGTCTCGGCGTCGGCACCACCAGCGCACCGTTGCAGGCAACAGCGCTGGAGTTCGTCGAACAGGTCGACAAATTACTCTACAAAGCCAAGCACAACGGCAGAATGCGCGCCGAGTTCGCCGATTTTCGTGATTGACAAAATCCCCGCCGACTCTTAAAACTTAGCGCCTCATTCAGGGTGTAAGCAAACATGTCCGCAACCTTCAACCTCAACATTGACGCCATTGGCTTGATTGCCAAGGCGCAAGGTTGCGTTGCGCACGCCCTCAAATCGAAGAAACAGTCGCTCATGTGACCGGGGCGCGCTGTCCCGTCAGATGAGCTGACAGGACATTGAGCGCGACGGGCACCCTCCCCCTGCTTACTTCCTTCTACGCTTCTGACGGTGACGAAATCGGTCAACTTTCAGGAGTAAGTGCATGTCATCGTTTCAAGGTATCTGGGTTCCGCTCGTTACGCCGTTTCAACACGGTGCGATCGATTTCGTCGGGTTGCGCCGGCTCGTCAGCCATTTGCTGGACAAAGGCGTCGATGGCCTGGTGGTCTGCGGCACTACCGCTGAAGCGGCGGCACTGAGCAAACATGAACAACTGGCGGTGCTGGATGCCGTGCTTGAATGGGTGCCTGCGGATCAGGTGGTCATGGGGCTGGCCGGCAACAACCTGACCGACCTGCTGCAATTGCAGAACGAAATCCTCAAGCGGCCACTGGCCGGGTTGCTGGTGCCGCCGCCGTACTACATTCGGCCTTCCCAGGCGGGCCTTGAAGCGTTTTTCAAAACGGTTGCCGATGCGTCCACTGTGCCGATCATTCTGTACGACATCCCGTATCGCACCGGCATCGCCTTCGAACAGGCGACGTTGCTCAACATTGTCGCCCACGAGCGAATCGTCGCGATCAAGGATTGCGGCGGCAATCAGGCCAACACCCTAGCGCTGCTGACCAGCGGCAAGGTCGACGTGTTGTGCGGCGAAGACAACCAGATGTTCAGCGCCCTGTGCCTCGGCGCCAAAGGGGCGATTGCCGCCTCGGCGCATGTGCATCCGGAGTTGTTCGTGACGCTGTATCAACAGATCCGCGACCAGCGGTTGGCGGAAGGACGGGCGACGTTTTTCCGGTTGCTGCCGCTGATTCAAAGCCTGTTCATTGAACCCAATCCTGCCCCGGTGAAAACCGCACTGGCCCTTGAAGGCTTGATCGACGACGAACTGCGCGCGCCGATGCAACGCAGCAGTGAAGCCACGGTGCTGCGTCTGAAGGCCGTGCTCGCCGGGCTGGGCAGAAAACAATAGATAGAGCGCCGACGCCCCGCCCGAGTACCATGGAGTGATTCGCATCACGCGTCAGGGAGTCGCCATGCTTTACCGGATTGCCGCCGATGGGCTGGTGCTGTTTCACCTGTTGTTCATTCTGTTCGTGCTGTTCGGCGGGCTGCTGGTGCTCAAATGGCGCCACCTGGCCTGGTGGCACCTGCCGGCCGCAACGTGGGGGATTGCGGTCGAAGTGTTCCACCTGACCTGCCCGCTGACACAGTGGGAAAACCTCATGCGCAGCGCGGCCGGGCAGACCGGCTATGGCGGTGGTTTCATCGAACATTATGTGTGGCCGGTGATTTACCCGGCCGGGTTGACCCCGAGTATCCAGCTGGGACTCGGCGGCGTGGTGCTGGTGATCAACGTGTTGGTCTATGTTCGGGTGTTCAGGCAGCGCAAGTCACGCCGGACGTCCACCCTTTCAAATACCACACGATCCCTGTAGGAGCCGGCTTGCCGGCGATGGCGGCCTCAAATTCAACGTAGTGTTCGAGGGCCTCATCGCTGACAAGCCAGCTCCTACAGGGGGTGGGGTTGGCCGATAAATTTCAAACAGCCCGCGATTTTGTAGGAGCCGGCTTGCTGGCGATGGCGGCCTCAAATTCAACGTAGCGTTCAAGGGCCTCTTCGCGGGCAAGCCTCGC
>NZ_AKJI01000066.1:0-3028 GCF_000282415.1 Pseudomonas sp. GM60 | reverse complement strand
CCCGAACACCCCATAATCCTTGTAGGAGCCGGCTTGCCGGCGATGGCGCCCATACAATCGCCATCGCCAGCAAGCCGGGCTCCTACAGGTTTTGCGTCATCCCCAAATCCCGAACACCCCATAATCCTTGTAGGAGCCGGCTTGCTGGCGATGGCGCCCACGAAATCGCCATCGCCAGCAAGCCAGGCTCCTACAGGTTTTTTGTCGACCCTCAATCCCCGAACACCCCCACAATCCCTGTAGGAACCGGCTTGCCGGCGATGGCGCCCACGAAATCGCCATCGCCGGCAAGCCGGGCTCCTACAGGTTTTGTGTCGACCCTCAATCCCCGAACACCCCCACAGTCCTTGTAGGAGCCGGCTTGCCGGCGATGGCGCCCACGAAATCGCCATCGCCAGCAAGCCGGGCTCCTACAAGGATGTGCGTGGAAGCGCGCGCACGGCTTGGCAGCGCCAGGCGAATGGGTTGATGCCTTCGCTGCGGGTGAAGATGTGGCAGAAGTGCGCCTGATCGCAGAAGCCGCATTCGAGGCTGATTTGCGTGAGGCTCAGGTCGGTGTTCTGGATCAGTTGCTTGGCCCGGGCGATGCGTTGGTGGCGAATCCAGTCTTGCGGCGAGAGGCCAGTGCTGCACTTGAATGCGCGGGAGAAATGACTGCGCGAAAGGGCGCAGGCGCGTGCCAGTTCGGTCACTTCGACGGTTTCACCGAGGCGTTCGAGGATCAGTTGCTTGACCAGGCTTTCGCGCCACGGGGTCAGGCCGCCGGTGGTTTTCTTTCGCGTTTCAGTGGCAGTCGCGCGGGCGACGTTTTGCTGAGAATGAGCCATGACAAATGTCCGTTTCGGTGAGCTTCATTCTTGGTCGCGGGGCTCTGGCAGGCGAGTTAAACGTTGTTAATTTCGCCGATGCGCAGTGGTGAACAACGGCGCTGACTCAGCACATGGCTGCAATTTTCGCGGTGCCGGGCGGGGCATGATCGACGTCTTGTGGCGGGCCTGTGCATGGCCGCTCTTCTGACTTGATCAAGGGTGACGGCATGAAACATTCTTTGGTTGGCGCATTGGGCCTCGCGGTGGCGTTGGCGTCCGGAATCTCCTCGGCTCAGGCACCGGCACAGGTCGGCACCCAGGTGCCGGGCTACTTCCGCCTGGCGGTGGGCGACTTTGAGGTGACGGCGCTGTTCGACGGCTACAACGACCTGTCGCCCAAACTGCTCCAGGGCCTGACCCAAAGCCAGATCCGCGCACTACTGGCCCGCCGCTCGATTGAAACGCCGGGGGTGCAGACTGCGTTCAACGCCTTCCTGATCAACACCGGCAAGCAATTGATCCTGGTGGATACCGGCGCCGGTCAATGCATCGGTGCGACGGCGGGCATGCTCTCGGACAACATGAAAGCCGCCGGCTACGAGCCTTCGCAGGTCGACACGATTCTGCTGACCCACCTGCACCTGGACCATGTGTGTGGATTGGTCGACGGCCAGCAGAAACCGGTTTTTGCCAACGCCACGGTCTACGCCGCGAAGGCCGAAGCCGATTACTGGCTTGATCCTCAGGCGCTGGCCAAAGCTCCCGAGGGCGCCAAGCCGTATTTCAAAATCGCCCAGGACTCCACCGCACCGTACGTCGCGGCGGGACGTTTCAAGACGTTCGACGCCGGCCAGTCGCCTGTGCCGGGGGTCGAGGCCACGCTGGAAGCCGGGCACACGCCGGGCAGCACGATGTACCGCTTCACCTCTCAAGGGCAGAGCATTTTGTTCATGGGCGATCTGGTGCATAACCTCGCGGTGCAGTTCTTGCACCCGGAAGTCTCGATCGGCTTTGACGTCAACAGTCAGCAAGCGATCAAAAGCCGCGCCAAGGTGTTCAGCGATGCAGCCGCCGGTAAAACCTGGGTGACGGCAGCGCATTTGCCGTTTCCGGGCATTGGCCATATCGCTGCAGAGGGCAAGCATTTTCAATGGGTACCGGTCGAATACGGACCTTATAAACGTGCGGCGAAAGTGCCGCTGATCGAGTAAAGTCCGACGCATTCACAAGGGAGCCGTGCCTATGAACCGTAACGATCTGCGCCGCGTCGACATGAACCTGTTGGTGATTTTCGAGGCCTTGATGTTCGAGAGGAACCTGACCCGTGTCGCTGAAAAATTGTTCATGGGCCAACCGGCGGTGAGTGCGGCGCTGGGGCGGTTACGGGATCTGTTTGACGATCCGTTGCTGTTGCGTAATGGCCGCGGCATGGAGCCGACAACGCGGGCGCTGGCGATTCTCAAGGAATTGCAGCCGGCGATGGATGTGATTTCCGGGGCGGTCAGCCGGGCGAAGGAATTTGATCCGGCGAGCAGCTGCGATGTGTTCCGCATTGGTTTGTCGGACGACGCCGAGTTCGGTTTGTTTCCGCCGTTGTT
The DNA here is from genome assembly GCF_000282415.1 of Pseudomonas sp. GM60. Lineage (NCBI taxonomy): Bacteria > Pseudomonadati > Pseudomonadota > Gammaproteobacteria > Pseudomonadales > Pseudomonadaceae > Pseudomonas > Pseudomonas sp. GM60. The sequence continues at coordinate 621 of NZ_AKJI01000066.1, read as the reverse complement.
GCGGCAACTGCAAGAAGAGGCGCCGGGGATTGTTGTGGTGGTGCGGCGTGCGAACTATTTGCTGATGCCGGCATTGCTGGCTTCGGGAGAGATCTCTGTGGGGGTGAGTTACACCACGGATTTGCCCGCGAATGCGAAGTGCAAGAAATTGCGCGACATCCCCTGCAAGGTGCTGCGTGGGGACAAGCGACCGGGGCTGCTGACGCTGGATGAATACTGCGAGCGACCCCATGCGATGGTGTCGTTTTCCGGTGATCTGAGCGGCAATATCGATCTGGATCTGGCCAAGGTTGGCCGCAGTCGTCGGGTGGTGTTGGGTGTTCCGCAGTTCAGTGGGTTGCGTGCGTTGCTGGCCGGCACGGAGATGATTGCGACGGTGCCGGATTATGCGGCGTGTGCGCTGGTTGAGGGGTGTGCGTTGCGGGCTGAGGATCCACCGTTTCCCATTGATGCTGCGCAGCTTTCGATGGCTTGGAGTGGGGTGCATGACAATGATCCGGCGGAGCGGTGGTTGCGGTCGCGGATCAGTGAGTTTATGTCCAGGCCTTTGCCTGTATCGGGTTGAACGTGGCGGCCTTTGGGCCGACCATTTTCTTTTGGGGGTACATATCCATTGCTGCG
>NZ_AKJI01000065.1:0-83959 GCF_000282415.1 Pseudomonas sp. GM60 | reverse complement strand
TGGCTGGCTGACCAGCCACAGGGCGAAGCCGCTGGACAGGAACGCGGTCAGCAGCGACAGCGATGTCAGCGTGACATCGTAGCCAAGGTCAATCGGCAATTTGAACGCGAGCATGCCGATGAAATGCATCGACCACACACCAATGCCCATCGCAAAAGCCCCGCCCGCCGTCCACAAATGCACGGCCCGACCTTTGGCGGTGGCAATGCGCCCGGTCATGTCGAGTGCGGTATAGGAGGCGAGAATCGCTACGAAGAGCGAAATGATAACCAGCGTGGGTGAATAGCTACCGATGAGCATTGGATTTCTCGCGACTACCCCGCCGTACTGCTTCCGTTCTCGGGGGGCAAATCGGGCGATTGTACTGATTGCACAAAAGAACGCACTGAGAAAATTAGCAAAGGGCCATCAAGCCGATGAAACGCTTGTTTGATCGCCCGCAATACCTCTGAAACGTTACGCCCGAGCCGCACCCCACACCTCTGTAGGAGCTGTCGAGTGAAACGAGGCGGCGATTCTTTCAGGCAATGAAGATCTGGAGCAAGATCAAAAATCGCCGCCTCGTTTCACTCGACAGCTCCTACAGGGATACGGGGGAACACGGGAATACAGGGGTCAGTTGTTGAGTTCGAGCTGGCCGTCCCATCCGCCGCCCAGCGCCGCAATCAATTGTACGCTGGCGATCAGCCGGCTCTGCAACAAGTCCAGCATGTTGCGTTCATTGTTCAGCGCCGTGGCTTGCACCACGACCACATCCAGATAAGCAATCAAGCCGGCCTTGTACTGGTTCTGGGTCAGGCGCAGGGACTCACGCGCCGCGTCCAGTGCCTGTTGGCGCACGGCGGATTCGTCTTCCAGGACCTTGAGCTGAACCAGGTAGTTTTCCACTTCACGGAAACCGTCGAGCACGGTCTGACGGTATTTGGCGACAGTTTCGTCATAGGCCGCTTCGCTGCGGTCGACTTCCGCCGAGCGCTGACCGCCGTCAAACAGGGTCATTGCCAGTTGCGGGCCGACCGACCAGAAGCGGTTAGGCACACTGATCCAGTTCGAAGAGGTGCTGCTGCTGTAACCGCCGTTCAAACTCAACGTCAAGTCTGGGTAATAAGCTGCCTTGGCCACGCCGATGTTGGCGTTGGCCGCCATCACCGAGCGCTCGGCGGAGGCGATGTCCGGGCGACGTTCGAGCAATTGCGAAGGCAGGTTCAGCGGCACGTCGGGCAGCAGCGGGATGTCCGTGGTTTCTGCGAGGCTGAACTCAGCGGGCGGCAGCCCGATCAGTACGGCGATAGCGTTCTCGAACTGGGCGCGCTGCCAGATCAGATCGACCAACTCGGCCTCGGTGCTCTTGAGCTGAGTGGTGGCCTGTGCCACCGCGTCTTTGCCGGAAACGCCGGCGCGGTACTGGTTTTCGGTCATTTTCAGCGAGCGCTGATACGCCTCGACCGTCGCTTGCAGCAGGCGTCTTTGCTCATCGATCACGCGCAATTGCAGGTAGTTCTGCACCAACTCCGACTGCTGGCTCAACCGCATCGCCGCCAGATCGGCAAAACTTGCCTCGGCGTTGGCGGTGTCGGCCTCAAGGCCCCGGCGCAGTTTGCCCCAGACGTCGGCCTCCCAACTGACCCCGGCCTGGGCCGTGTAGGTGTTGCGAATACCGCTGGAGGAACTGCTCAGGCTCGAACTGCTGCTGCCGGTGCCCTGGCTGGAACGGTTTTTCCCGACGGTCAGGTCCACCGTCGGGAAGAAAGCGCCGCGGGCACTGCGCACCAGGGCCTGGGCCTGACGGTACTGGGCCTCGGACTGAGCAACGGTCTGGTTGGCGCTGTTGAGTTTGTCGATCAGGCCGTTGAGCTGTTGATCGCCATACAGCTCCCACCAGGCACCGCGGGCCAGGGAATCGCTCGGGTTGGCCTGACGCCAACCAGCCGCCTCCTTGTACTGCACCGGCGCGGCGGCCGTCGGGCGCTGGTAATCCGGGCCGATGGCGCAGGCACTGAGCAGCGCCACGCACAGCGACAGGCTCAACAAACGCGAGCCTCTGGCCGTGATCAGCGGTGCAGACAGGTTGATAAGCGAACGGTCAGTCATAGCGGAGTTTCCAGAGCAGCATCAGTACGCACCCCACGCCATTTATTGAAACGATGGCGCAGTTTGTCGAGATAGAGGTAAACCACCGGGGTGGTGTAAAGGGTCAGCACCTGACTGAAGATCAGCCCGCCGATAATGGTCAGGCCCAGCGGCTGGCGCATTTCCGCACCTTCGGCACGGCTCAGCAGCAGCGGCAACGCCCCGAGGATCGCCGCCAGCGTGGTCATCAGAATCGGACGCAGACGTTGCAGGCACGCGCTGCGAATCGACTCCAGCGGTTCCAGGCCCTTTTGCCGCTCCAGTTGCAGCGCGAGGTCGATCATCAGAATGGCGTTTTTCTTCACCACCCCGATCAGCAAAAACAGGCCGAGCAACGAGATCAGGCTGAACTCGCCGCCCAATGCATAGATCGACAGCAACGCGCCGACCCCGGCCGACGGCAAGGTCGAAAGAATGGTCAGCGGGTGAATGTAGCTTTCATACAGCACGCCCAACACCAGATACACCGCCACCAGCGCGCCAAGAATCATCCACGGCTGGCTCTTTTGCGTGGCGGCAAAGGCATCGGCTGTACCGGCCATTTTGACGATGACATCTTCCGGCATACCGAGCTTGGCAATCGCCCGTTCGATGGCCGCAGTGCCCTGCTCCACGGTCACGCCTTCGGCCATGTCGAAGGAAATGCTTTCGGAGGCGAACTGGCCTTCATGGCTGACGCGATCATCTTCCAGGCTGTTTTCGTAATGGGCGATGGTCGACAGCGGAATCCGCGCGCCGTCGGCGGTGATCACCTGGACCTGCTTGAGGGTGATCGGGTCCTGGGCGTACTTCGGATTGACCTCCATCACCACCTGATACTGGTTAAGGCTGTCGTAGATCGTCGAAATCTGCCGCTGGCTGTAGGCGTTGTTCAACACGGCGGTGACCATGTCCATGTCGACACCCAGGCGTTTGGCCTGATCGCGATCGACGATCAAGGTCACTTGCTGCGCGCCGCGTCCTTCACGGGCGTCAATCGCGGTCAGCTCCGGCAATGCCTTGAGCGCGGTGACGACCTTCGGGTACCACTGACGCAATTCGCCAAGGTCGGCGCTTTGCAGGATGTAGGAATACTGCGAGCTGGTCTGTTCACGACCACCGCCAAACTGCAGGTCCTGATCCGCCATCAGCATCAACTGTGCGCCGGGAACCTTGGGCATTTCCTTGCGCAGGCGTTCGATGACTTTTTGCGCGGACACGCCACGTTCCTTGATCGGTTTCAGACGCACCAGCATGAAGGCGTTGTTGGTGCCGTTAGTCCCACCGATGAAGCCGGCGACGCTTTCCACTGCCTCATCTTTCAACACGGCACGGCGGAAGATTTCCATTTTCGGCTGCATAACGCTGAACGACAGACCATCGTCGCCGCGCACGAAACCGATCAGTTGGCCGGTATCTTGTTGAGGTAAAAACGTTTTAGGAACAACAACATACAGCGCAATATTAACGCCAACTGTCACGATCAAACTGAGCAACGTCAGACGACGGTGGCGCAGCACCCAGTCAAGGCTGGTGGCGTATTTGCCGACCATCCACTCGTTGGCGCGCTGGCTCCAGCGCTGCAAACGGTTTTCCTGACCCGGCGTATGTGGCTTGAGCCAACGGGCGCACAGCATCGGTGTCAGCGTCAGCGAGACCACCAGCGACACCACGATGGACGCCGCCAGCGTGATGGAAAACTCACGGAACAGGCTTTCGATGATCCCGCCCATAAACAGGATCGAGAGGAACACCGCCACCAGCGACACGTTCATCGACAGCAGCGTAAAGCCGACTTCCTGTGCCCCGAGGTAAGCGGCCTTCATCGGCGGCACGCCTTCGTCGATGTGCCGGGAAATGTTCTCCAGCACCACGATGGCGTCGTCCACCACCAGCCCGGTGGCCAAAATCAATGCCATCAGCGACAGGTTGTTCAGCGAGAACCCATAGAGGTACATCACCGCGAAGGTGCCGACCAGCGACACCGGCACCGCGAGGGTCGGAATCAGCGAAGCGCGGAAGTTACCGAGGAACAGGAACACCACCAGAATCACCAGCGCCACGGCAATCAGCAGGGTCATTTCCGCTTCATGCAGGGTCGCCTTGATCACCGGCGAGCGGTCCATGGCCAGGTTCAATTTGACGCTGGCCGGCAGTACCGCTTGCAGTGCCGGGAGCTGGGCCTTGATTTCGTTGACGGTCTCGATGATGTTGGCGCCGGCCTGGCGGTTGATCACCAGCAGCACCGCCGCGTCGTCGTTGAAGAAACCGCTGTTGTAACGGTCTTCGACACCGTCGCTGACCTTCGCCACATCCTTCAGGCGCAGTGCCGCACCGCCGTTGTAGTGGATGATCAGCGACTCGTAGTCCTTGGCCTTTTCCAGTTGATCGTTGGCCTGAACCTGCCACAAACGCTGACCGTCTTCGACCGAGCCCTTGGGCCGGCGCACGTTGGCATTGGCGATGGTGTTACGCACATCGTCCAGCGCCACGCCGTATTGGTTGAGCGCCTGCGGTTCAAGTTCGATACGCACCGCCGGCAAAGAGCTGCCGCCGATCTGTACTTCACCCACGCCCTGCACCTGGGACAGGCTCTGGGACAGGATCGTCGAGGCCAAATCGTAGAGTTGGCCCTTTTCCAAAACGTCCGAGGTCAGCGACAGCACCATGATCGGTGCCTGGGACGGGTTGACCTTCTTGTAGGTCGGCATGCTGCGCATCCCGCTCGGCAGCAGGTTGCGCGAGGCGTTGATCGCCGCTTGCACTTCCCGCGCTGCGCCGTTGATGTCGCGGTCGAGGTCAAACTGCAAAATGACCCGGGTCGAGCCCTGGCTGGATCGACTGCTCATGGTGTTGACCCCGGCAATGGCGCCGAAGGAACGTTCGAGCGGCGTGGCCACGGTCGAGGCCATTACCTCCGGGCTCGCGCCGGGCAGGCTGGCCTGAACCACGATCACCGGGAAATCCATTTGCGGCAGCGGCGACACCGGCAGCAAGCCGAAGCTCACCCCGCCCAGCAGCATGATCGCCAGGCTCAGCAACATGGTGGCGACCGGGCGCTTGATGAAAGGTCCGGAGAGGTTCATGGCTGCTCGACCACTTCCACGGACTCGGACTTGCGGCCCCAGCGCCGACCGAGGCGGTCGAAGTACAGGTAGATAACAGGCGTGGTGAACAGCGTCAGTACCTGACTCACCAACAAACCACCGACCATCACCAGACCCAACGGCTGACGCAACTCAGCGCCGGAACCGGTGGCGAGCATCAACGGCACCGCGCCGAACAACGCCGCCAGCGTGGTCATCAGAATCGGCCGGAACCGCAGCAGCGCGGCTTGATAGATCGCCGTTTCCGGGTCCATGCCCTGATTGCGCTCAGCATCGAGGGCGAAGTCGATCATCATGATCGCGTTTTTCTTCACGATGCCGATCAGCAAAATGATGCCGATGATTGCGATCATCCCCAGGTCATTGCCACTCAACAGCAACGCCAGCAAGGCGCCGACCGCCGCCGAGGGCAAGGTCGAGAGGATGGTGATCGGGTGGATGTAGCTCTCGTAGAGCACGCCGAGCACGATGTACATGGTCACCACCGCCGCCAGAATCAGCAGCAAGGTGCTCGACAGCGAAGCCTGGAACGCCTCGGCCGCGCCCTGGAACTGAGTCTGCACGCCAATCGGCATGCCGATGTCCTTTTGCACTTGCTCGATGATTTGCACCGCATGCCCCAGCGCCACGCCGGGTGCGAGGTTGAAGGACATCATCACCGCCGGGAACTGGCCGATGTGGGTGATCGCCAGTTGCGCCTGACGTTCTTCGATGTGCGCCAGGCTGGACAGGCGCACTTGCCCGCCATCGGTGGTCTTGACGTGAATCTGGTTCAGCGCGTCCGGGCCGATTTTCTCGCCGGACTGCGATTGCAGGACCACACGGTACTGGCTGGCCTGGGTGTAAATGGTCGAAATCTGCCGTTGGCCGAAGGCGTCGTACAGCGCGTCGGTGATGTTCGACACCGATACGCCGACCCGCGACGCGGCATCGCGGTCGATCACCAGATAAACCTGCAAGCCTTTGTCCTGTAGGTCGCTGGCGACGTCGGTCAGTTCCGGCCGTTGGGCCAGAGCCTCAACCAATCGACTGCTCCACAGGCTGAGCAACTCGGAATCCGGCGACGACATGCTGAACTGGTACTGCGTGCGGCTGACCCGGTCTTCGATGGTCAGGTCTTGCACTGGCTGCATGAACAGACGGATACCGACCAGCTTGTCGAGTTCCGGTTGCAGGCGGGCAATCACCTCGGTGGCGCTCAAGTCGCGATTGCTGTGTGATTTGAGGTTGATCAGCAGGCGACCGCTGTTCAACGTCGAGTTGTCGCCATCGACGCCGATATAGGACGACAGACTCTCTACGGCCGGATCCGCGAGGATCACCTTCGCCAGTTCTTGCTGCCGCTCGCTCATCGCCGCAAAGGAAATTGACTGCGGCGCCTCGGAAATCCCCTGAATCACCCCGGTGTCCTGCACCGGGAAGAAGCCCTTCGGCACGACCATGTAAAGGAACACCGTCAGCGCCAAAGTGCCGATGGCCACCAGCAACGTCAGCGGTTGATGCTTGAGAACCCACTTTAACTTGCGCCCGTAAGCCGCGATCATCCAATCAATTGCTTCGCCGCTGGCCCGGTAGAAGCGGCCTTGCTCTTCTTCCTTGGGTTCACGCTTGAGCAACCGCGCGCACATCATCGGTGTCAGGGTCAACGACACGACCAGGGAAATCAGGATCGCCACCGCCAGGGTGATGGCAAATTCGCGGAACAAGCGCCCTACCACGTCGGCCATGAACAGCAGCGGAATCAGTACCGCGATCAGCGACAGCGTCAGGGAAATCAGGGTAAAGCCAATCTGCTTGGCGCCCTTGAGCGCCGCGTTCAACGGGCTGTCGCCCTCTTCGATGAACCGGGAAATGTTCTCCAGCATGACGATCGCATCGTCCACCACGAAACCGGTGGCGATGGTCAGCGCCATCAAGGTCAGGTTGTTCACCGAGAATCCGGCGAGGTACATCACGCCGAAGGTGCCGATCAGCGACAGCGGCACGGCCACCGATGGAATGATCGTGGCGCTGGCCCGACGCAGGAACAGGAACGTGACCATCACCACCAACGCGATGGCGATCAGCAGTTCGTGTTGCACATCGGTGACGGACGCGCGGATGGTTTGGGTGCGGTCGGTCAGTACGGTGACCTCGAGACCGGCCGGCAAGTTGTCGGTGATGCTCGGCAGCAAGGCCTTGATCCGGTCGACCACCTCGATGACGTTGGCGCCCGGCTGGCGCTGAATGTTCAGCAACACCGCCTGATTCTCATTGGCCCAGGCTGCGAGGCGCTCGTTCTCCGCCCCATCGACGATTTCCGCCACGTCCTTGAGCCGCAACGGCGCGCCGTTGGTGTAGGCCAGAATCAGGTTGGCGTAATCCTTGGGCGAGGTCAGTTGATCGTTTGCATCGAGCATCGAGACCCGGGTCGGGCCGTCGAAGTTGCCCTTGGGCTGGTTGACGTTGGAGGCGCCGATCAGGGTGCGGACGTCCGACAGGTTCAGGCCGTTGGCCGCCAGGGCCTCGGGGTTGACCTTGATCCGCACCGCCTGACGCTGGCCGCCGGCAATGCTGACCATGCCGACGCCGCTGATCTGGGCGATTTTCTGCGCCATGCGCGTATCGACCAGATCATTGAGCTTGGGCAACAGCATGGTTTTGGAGGTGATCGCCAGGGTCAGCACCGGGGTGTCCGCCGGGTTGACCTTGTTGTACACCGGCGGCGCCGGCAGGTCCTTGGGCAGCAGATTGGTCGCGGCGTTAATCGCGGCTTGCACCTGCTGCTCGGCGACGTCCATGTTGATGTCGAGGCTGAACCGCAGGGTCAGCACCGAAGCGCCACCAGAGCTGGTCGAGGCCATTTGGGTGAGACCCGGCATCTGACCGAACTGGCGTTCGAGCGGCGCGGTGACGGCGCTGGTCATGACGTCCGGGCTGGCGCCGGGATAGAGGGTCATCACGCGAATGGTCGGGTAATCGACCTGCGGTAACGCCGACACTGGCAACAGTCGATAGGCGATCACGCCGGCCAGAATAATGGCCAGCATGCTCAGGGTCGTGGCGACCGGGCGAAGGATGAACAGCCGCGAGATGTTCATGCGCCGCCCTTTTTCGCCTTGTCGGTGGTCGCCGGCTCAGTCGCGTCGGCCGCCGATTTACCTTGCAGGTGCCCGGTCGGGGTGGTCGGCACATCCTTGGTGTCGTTGACTACTTCTACTTCGCTGCCTTCCTTCAGGCGGTCGGTGCCTTCCAGGACGACACGATCGCCGGCGGCCAGGCCTTCGGTGATCACGGTGTTGTCTCCATCGCTGGCGCCGACTTTCAACTGGCGGATCGTGACTTTCTTGTCGCCATCCATCGCATAGACGAAGGTGCCGTTGGTGCCGAATTGAATCGCTGCCGACGGCGCGAGTACCACGCCTTTGAGGGTGTCGGCCAACAGGTGGACGTTGACGAACTGATTGGGGAACAGCGCCTGATCACGGTTTTCGTAGCGCGCCTTGAATTTCAGGGTGCCGGTGGTGACGTCGATCTGGTTGTCGAGGCTCTGCAATACACCGGTGGCCTGTATTTGGGTGTCGCCACGGTTCCACGCTTCGGCGGGCAACTTGGCGCCGCTGCGATAGCGGGTCAGCACCACGTCGAGGCTGTTTTCCGGCAAGGTGAACGCCACGCTGATCGGTTGGGTCTGGGTGATGATCGCCAGCGCCGTGGTGTCGTTGGCCGCCACCAGGTTGCCGACGTCGAGCTGACGCAGGCCCACACGGCCGGCTATCGGCGCACGGATTTTGGTGAATTCGAGATTGAGCTTGGCGTCGTTGACCGCCGCCTGATTGGTCTTGACCGTGCCTTGATATTGGCCGACCAGCGCTTCGGCGGTGTCCAGGGTTTGCTTGGCGATACTGTCTTCGCGGTACAGGTTGCGATAACGCTCGACATCGACCTGCGCGTTTTTCAGTTGCGCCTGATTCTGCAACAAGGTGCCTTCGGCTTGCAGCAAAGCGTTCTGGTAAGGGCGTGGATCAATTTCCGCCAGCAAGTCACCGGCCTTGACCATCTGCCCTTCTTCGAACGATACCTTGATCAGTTCGCCGCCCACCCGGCTGCGCACATTAATGGTGTTCAGCGCCGTCACGGTGCCCAACGCCTTGTAATACAGCGGGAAGTCACCCTTGACCGCCGGCGCCACACGCACCGGAACCGGCCCGGTCGCCCCGCCGAATCCAGGACGCATCCCCCCGGCCCTGCCGGTGTGCCCGGCCACGGCTTTTTGTCCGTTGCCTTCTTTTGGCGCAGCACTGCCAGGCCAGAATTTCCAGCACAGGCCGGCGATGACCAACAAGACAAGCAGGCCGAACAGCCAGCGACGAGGACTACGGGGAGCAGAGGATTGCATTGAATGATCAACCATTGGGCGCGTGGGCTTTTTCTACGGGAGGCTGAACGATAAGCACTGGCGGGGATTTAGCAAAGCGCCTTTACCGGCAATTTACCTTCGGCTTACGTAACAGGAGACTTATCTAAGACACTGAAGCACAAATGAAAACGGCCTGGACAGGGCCAGGCCGTTAACAATTGTAAAAGTAAGCTTATTTCAGAACAGCGAGCGCCGCTTCGTAGTTCGGCTCTTCAGCGATTTCCTTGACCAGCTCGCTGTGCAGCACGTTGTCGTTCTCGTCCAGTACCACAACGGCACGGGCGGTCAGGCCTTTGAGCGGACCATCGGCAATGGCCACGCCGTAGTTCTCGATGAACTCGGCACCGCGCAGGGTCGACAGGTTCTGTACGTTTTCCAGGCCTTCGGCGCCGCAGAAACGGGCCTGGGCGAACGGCAGGTCAGCGGAGATGCACAGCACGACAGTGTTGGCGACGTCATTGGCCTGGGCGTTGAACTTGCGCACCGACGTGGCGCAGGTCGGGGTGTCGACGCTTGGGAAGATGTTCAGCACTTTGCGCTTGCCGGCGAAGCTCGCCAGGGTCACATCGGACAGATTGCCGGCAACCAGGGAAAAGGCTGGCGCCTTGGAACCGGCTTGAGGCAGTTGGCCGTTGACTTGAACCGGGTTGCCTTTGAGAGTGACTTGAGCCATGAACGGTGTCCTTCTGAACGTTGATGTGGAGAATTCGACGAGGCAGAAGTTAACCATGAAATGGTCCGGTGACCTACCCCGGATACAAATCGTGATAACTCGCCACAGAACATGAATACCCGCAGTGATGCAGTTTTCGCAACACTGCAACCCTGTGGGAGCGAGCCTGCTCGCGAAGGCGTTAGATCAGTCGGTGAATGTAAGGGCCTCTTCGCCGGCAAGCCGGTCTCGCCCCCACAGGTCCGTGTACAGCCAAAAATTTGTGCGTTGTGCTGTCGATTCAGGTCATGGCCATTCGACCATGCTGTGAATCACTCAAATCCAGCGGAGAAAAGCCATGCGATTCATGATCATTGTCAAAGCCAGCGCGGACTCCGAAGCCGGCGTCATGCCCAGCGAAGAACTGCTGACCGCGATGGGCAATTACAACGAGGAACTGGTCAAGGCCGGGATCATGCTGGCGGGAGAAGGTCTGCACCCAAGCAGTAAAGGCGCTCGCGTGCGTTTTTCGGGCGACAAACGCTCAGTGATCGACGGCCCGTTTGCCGAAACCAAGGAACTGATTGCCGGATTTTGGTTATGGCAGGTGAAGTCGAAAGAAGAAGCCATCGAATGGGTCAAGCGCTGCCCCAACCCAATGCCCGGCACCGAAGCCGAAATCGAGATTCGCCAGGTGTTCGAGGCGGAGGATTTTGGGGCCGAGTTTACGCCGGAACTGCGGGAACAGGAGGAGCGGCAGCGTGAGCAGATGAACAAGCGCTGAGTACTTGCTTTTCGTTTCTGCCATACGCAACACCAACGAATTAATCCCTTCGACTGGATAACCCGCGCGCAACTGCTAACGTCATCAGACATGTCCTACAGGCTTGATAGGAAAGAGATTACGCAGTAACGGCCGCCAAGTGCCGAGTAGACCAATGAGCCACCAAGGAACCGGGGAATCATGTCGAACACTCCAGGTGCGAGCGCCCTTTTGTTGGCGGTTTCAATAACGTCCGCCGTTTGTGCTCAGGCCGACAACGCCGACACGGCCAACAAAAGCAACAACCCGTTGAACCTCGCACCGGGGATGAACCTGCAGGACTACTACACCCCGAAGTACTACGACTCGAATATCCACACCAACGATTTGCTGGTGCGCGGGACACTGCCGATTGCGCCCAACGACTTCATCGGCGTCCCGCAATTGCTGCGCGCCACCGCACCGATCAGCACCCGTCCCGATCCGCACGGTGGCTACAGCACCGGCGAAGGCGATCTGAACCTGTTCGATATCTTCCTGCTCAAGACCGAAGGCGTGCAGTTGGGCATTGGCCCGATGATCACCGCGCCCTACGCCGATCGGGACGAGCTCGGCACCGGCAAGTGGCAAGCGGGGCTGGCGGCCATTGCGATTGATTCATCGCCTCGTGGCTTGCTCGGTGCGTTGGTGCAATACCAGAGCTCTTTTGCCGGCGACAGCGACCGCCCGCATGTCGAATCGGCCACCCTGCAGCCGTTTGTCATTCACAACCTCGATAGAGGCTGGTACCTGCGTTCCACTGCCACCTGGACCTTCGACCTGAAGAACGACACCCATTACATCCCCCTCGGTCTGGGTGCCGGCAAGGTCTGGAAATCCGGGTCCAATATTCTCAACGCCTTCATCGAGCCGCAGTGGACCGTCGAGCGCAAGGGCGATGGCTTGCCGCAGTTCACATTGTTCGCGGGGATCAACGTCACCTTCGGCAAATAAGGACCTTATTTATGCACGGTGCAATTCGCGCGGCCGGTTACAGCCTGATGAGCATGTTTGTCAGTTGCGGCGTTGGCGCTCAAGACGTCAGCGTCAGTCAAAAGACCGGATTCACCGCCAGCCCGGAAGAAGCGCGGGCCATCGCCAAGGAAGCTTATTTGTATGGCTACCCGGTGGTGGAAATGTACAAGACCCTCTACACCCAGGCGGTCGACAAGAAGAGCCCGAACTTCAAGGCACCGCTCAATCAGATCGGCAATACCGCACAGGCATTCACCGCCAAGGACACGGCCTTCGTCACGCCTAACGCCGACACGCCCTACTCGTTTATCTGGATGGACCTGCGCGCCGAGCCGGTGGTGCTAACCCTGCCGCCCATTGAAGAACACCGTTACTACTCGGTGCAACTGATCGACGCCTATACGCAGAATTTTGCGTATCTGGGCACCCGCAGCACGGGCAATGCCGGCGGGCATTTCATGATCGCCGGGCCGAACTGGCAAGGTCAGCAACCGGTTGAAATCGACCGTCTGCTGCGCAGTGAAACCAACATCGCCTACGCGCTGTATCGCACGCAATTGTTCGACGAAAAAGACCTGGGCAAGGTCAAGAACATCCAGAAGGGCTACAAGGTCGAGCCGCTGAGCCACTACGTTAAACAAAAAGCCCCGCCTGCCGCGCCGAAGGTCGACTGGCCCAAGCCCACGCCGACCATGAGCGAAACCCCGGAGCTGTTCAGCTACCTGAATTTCATGCTGTCGTTTGCCCCACCCCAGGACGCGGAGAAAGACTTGCTGGCGCGTTTCGCCAAAATCGGCATCGAAGCCGGCAAGCCGTTCAAACCCAACGAGCTGCCTGCCAGTCAGCGCAAAGCCCTGGAAGACGGCATCGCCGACGCCAACGCCGAATTCGCACAGTTTAAAAAGGACAAGGTCGACAGCCATCAGGTCAGCAGCGGCGATTTGTTCGGCACCCGCGACCACCTCAACGGTAACTACCTGTACCGCTATGCCGGTGCCAACATGGGGATCTTCGGCAACTCTGCCGAAGAGGCGAATTACATCGGTTATTTCGTTGACAAGGACGGCCAGCCGGTCGATGCCTCGAAACACGACTACACGCTGCATTTCGACAAGGGCGCCCTGCCCCCGGCCGACGCGTTCTGGTCGCTGACGATGTACGACGGCAAGAACAAATTGCTGGTCGCCAACCCGCTGAATCGCTACCTGATCAACTCGAGAATGCTGCCGGATCTCAAGCTGGATGCCGACGGTGGCCTGACCCTTTACGTGCAGCACAAAGCCCCGGCCAAGGACCTGCAAAGTAATTGGCTGCCAGCGCCGAACGGGCCTTTCTACGGTGTCCTGCGCCTGTACCTGCCAAGACCGGAAGTCTCCAGCGGCGAGTGGAAAATGCCCTTGTTGACGCCAGTCATCCCACAAAATCAATAAGCGGAGCCAGCCATGGCCAGGTCTTTTGTGGTACGTCCTTTGTTGGCCCTCTGCGTGGCCGGCAGCAGCCCTCTGGTACTGGCGGCAGAAGGTGGCGGTGGCCGGCCGATGACCGGCTTGCAGGTGTTTTCCAATGCCGGGATCGTGCCACCGGAACCTGGTTGGGTGATGTCGTTGAGCAGTTTCTGGTACGACGGCGAGCTCAAGGGCAACGTGCAAGTGCCTATCGTTGGCGCATTGAGTGCCGGGCTTGAGCTGCAAGTGTCTTACACCATGGCCAACTTCACTCATGTCTGGGATACCGGCAAGGGTCGCTGGAATTACGCGTCGGCGATTGGCGTGCCGGTGCAGTACACCGACATTACCGCGAGCGTCACCGGGCCTCGTGGCCGGACGCTGGGAACGGAAGATAGCGGCACCCAGTTCGCCGACCTGCTGGTGACGCCCATCGCTGCCGGCTACCACTTCGACGAGGTCAACCACCTCTCGTTGTCCTTGCCGATCTACCTGCCGACCGGCGCTTACAACGATGATCGCCTGGCCAACGCCGGGCAGAACAACTACACCTTCATGCCCACCGTGGCCTTCACTCACCTCGACGGCAAGGGCGGCGAGTTCACCTTGTCTGGCGGGCTTGAGTTCTACACCGAAAACGACGCCACGGACTACAAGAACGGCAACCTCTTCACCCTCGATGCGCTATGGACCCACGGCTTGGGCAACGGCTGGAACGCCGGCATGGCCGCGGGTTACATCCAGCAGCTCACCGACGACTCCGGGTCAGGCGCCAACAGCGGCTTTCGCGGACGCTCGGTGGGCGCCGGACCGACGGTGGGCTGGGCGGGCAAGTTCGCCGACGCCCAGGCCAGCGTCAACGCTCGCTGGATCCCGGAGTTCGACACCAAGAACCGGCCTGAAGGCAACGGATTCAGCGTCAACCTGACCTTGGCGTTCTTCTAGAAGTGAACAGGGATCGCCAGTTTTATTGATCAACCTGCCAACGCCTTTGGCGACTTGAATAAAGGCCCCTCAATGACCGCACTCAACGACCTCAATGCCCTGCAAGCCAGCATCGCCGAAGCGGTGCTGGGCCAGGATCAAGTGATCCGGCAGATTCTGCTGGGCCTCCTCGCTAACGGCCATTTGCTCCTGGAAAGCTTGCCCGGGCTGGCCAAGACCCGCACGGTGAAAGCGCTGGCCAAACACCTGGACGCGAAGATGAGCCGCATCCAGTTCACGCCTGATCTCCTGCCGTCGGACATCACCGGTGCCGAAGTGCTGCACCAGATCGATGGCAAGAACGAGATCCGGTTTCAGCCCGGCCCACTGTTCGGCAACCTGATTCTGGCCGACGAAATCAACCGCGCACCGGCCAAGGTCCAGGCGGCCCTGCTGGAAGCGATGGAAGAACGGCAAATCACCGTGGCCGGCAACAGCCATGGGCTGCCGGAATTGTTCATCGTGGTCGCCACCCAAAACCCCATCGAACAGGAGGGCACTTACCCGCTGCCGGAAGCGCAGATGGACCGTTTTCTGATGAAGGTATTGCTCGATTACCCGAGCGCGGAAAACGAGAGCCAAGTGCTTCGGCTGCTACGTGAAGAGGAGTTTGCGACAGGCGCCAAGACCGCGCCGGTGCAGGGTTTCGCGCTGTCGCAGGAAGTGATTTTCGCTGCACGCCGGGAAGTCAACGCCATCCATGTGTCCCCGGCTATCGATCGTTACCTGATCGACCTGATCAACGCCACCCGCCATCCGACGGATTACGACGCGGACCTGGGCCGCTGGATCGCCATCGGCGCCAGCCCGCGCGGCGGCATCGGCCTGGACCGTTGCGCCCGCGCCGATGCCTGGTTGCAGGGGCAGGATTTTGTCTCGCCGGACAACGTGCGCGCCGTGGTGCATCCGGTGCTGCGGCATCGTTTGCAGCTGAGTTATGACGCGGTCGCTGATGGCGTCACGGCAGATCAGGTGCTGGATCGCCTGCTCGATAACGTTGCGATTCCTGCCTGATGTTGAAAATAAAAAGTGTCGACGGTCTGGTCTATGTCTCTCTGGCGCAATTGATGGCGCTGGAATTCAAGGCCCGTGACCTGAGTTTCCTCGCACGCCAGCCGCAAGGCAGCATCCTCGCCGGCAACCACGCCTCGCGGCTGCGGGGCCGCGGGCTGAATTTCGATGAGTTGCGCCGCTATCAACCGGGGGACGACTTGCGCCACCTCGATTGGCGCGCCTCACTGCGCACCGGCAAACCGGTGGTGCGCACGTTCACCGAAGAGCGCGATCGCCCGGCGTTGATCCTCGTGGACCAGCGCATGTCGATGTTTTTTGGCTCGCAACGCAGTTTCAAATCCGCGGTTGCCGCCGAACTCGGCGCACTGGCGGCGTGGATGGTGTTCAACGCGGGCGACCGGGTTGGAGGGTTGGTATTCAACGACTCACGGATCGACGCGATTGCCCCGTTGCGCAGCCGCAAACGGATCGAGGCGCTGTGCAGTCGCATCGTCCAGCAGAATCAGGCATTGAGCGCGGCCAACCCGGACGCCGAGGGCGAGGATCAGCTCGATAAAGTCCTGCAACAGTGCCTGGCAGTGGCCGGTCACGATCACCTGATCTGCATCGTCAGCGACTTTGCCGGCGCGGGTGAACGCACCTTGCAACTGATGCGGCAACTGGCGGCGCACAACGATGTGATCGCCATGCAGGTGTACGACCCGTTGGCGTTGAACCTGCCGAAAAACGGCCGTTTGCTGATTACTCAAGGTCAGTTGCAAGTCGAACTGGCGGTCGAACAACGCAGTGTTCATCAGCCGCTGGGGGATTTTCTCAGCGGTCGGCTCAAGGATGTCGCCACGCTGCTGCGCCGCAGTCAGGTGCCGTTGATGATGTTCAGTACGGCGACCGAGGCGCAAGCACAACTGCGCGCGGAACTGGGCAAACTCGGCGGGGGGCGGCGATGAACCCGAACGTGCCGAGCATTGAGCAACTCAAGGAAATGGCCCTGCCGGCGCCCATCAGTTACGCGCCGCAGACGTGGGGCTGGTGGGGGTTGCTGGCGGTGTTGATGGCTGCTGTGTTGCTGGTAGGCGCGCGGCGGTATTGGCAGTGGCGGCGGGATCGGTATCGGCGCGAGGCATTGGTGCGGCTGGCTGAACTGCAAAGCAGCGATGATCAAATCAGCGCCCTGCGCGAACTCCCCGAACTGCTCAAACGCGTAGCCCTGTCGATGCCTATGAGTTGGAATACAACCTCTGTAGGAGCCGGCTTGCCGGCGATGGGGCCCTTGAGATTTGCACAGCCCTCGCGGACGCCATCGCCGGCAAGCCGGCTCCTACAAGGTCCTGCGGCGTTAGGTAATGAGCGTTGGCAGGCATTTCTGGCGCAGCACAGTGCGCAGCCGTTGCCGGCGGATTTCAGCCGGCAATTGGCGTTGCTGGCCTATGCGCCGGATGCAACATTGCTGGCGTTGCCCAATGATCAGCGTCAGCAGCTGTTCGACACCTGCAAACACTGGGTGG
This sequence comes from Pseudomonas sp. GM60, assembly GCF_000282415.1. NCBI lineage: Bacteria > Pseudomonadati > Pseudomonadota > Gammaproteobacteria > Pseudomonadales > Pseudomonadaceae > Pseudomonas > Pseudomonas sp. GM60. The sequence continues at coordinate 66,967 of NZ_AKJI01000065.1, read as the reverse complement.
AGTCGCACCATGTGGCAGCTTGATTACCCCTGGCTGTTACTGCTCCTGCCGCTGCCCTGGTTGGGTTACCGCTACCTGCCCGATTACCGCGAAGCCCGCAGCGCCGTGCGGGTGCCGTTTTTTGGCGCCATGAGCCGCGCGGTCGGTCAGGCGCCAAGCGCCGCCGGTACACGCAACAATCGCTGGCAATTGCTCCTGAACCTGCTGGTCTGGGCGCTATTGCTGCTTGCGGCCGCACGCCCGGTGTTCGTGGAAAAACCCATCGAACGCCAGCAACCGGTGCGCGATCTGATGCTGGCCATCGACATCTCCCAGTCAATGGAAACCACTGATTTCACCGATGCCAACGGGCAGAAAATCAATCGTCTGGCGGCGGTCAAGGACGTGGTCCACGGTTTTATCGACAAGCGTAAAGAAGATCGCCTGGGCCTGATCGTGTTCGGCAGCGGCGCGTATCCGCAGGCGCCGCTGACACTGGATCACGCCAGCCTGTCGCTCTTGTTGGACGACACCGGCATCGGCATGGCCGGGCCCAACACCGCCATCGGCGATGCGATTGGCCTGAGCCTGAAGTTGCTGGATCAGGCCCATGAACAGGAAAAAGTCCTGATCCTACTCACCGACGGCAACGACACCAGCAGCGCCATCACCCCGGATCACGCGGCGTCGATGGCCGCCGCCAAGGGTGTGGTGATTCACACCATCGGCATTGGCGACCCGAGCGCCGAAGGCGAAGCCAAGGTCAACCTGCAAGGCTTGCAGCAGATCGCCGACGCCACGGGTGGCAAGTTCTTCCGCGCCGAAGACCGCACCGCGCTGGATCAGGTCTACCGCACCCTCGACACGCTGACCCCGCACCAGGTGAAAACCCTCAGCCACCAACCGAAAAAGGATCTGTTCTGGTGGCCGCTCGGCGCCGCTATCGGTTTGCTCGCGCTCTACCATCTCGGCGCCTTGCTGCGTCCGCACCTGACCCTCGCGCGTCAGCGGCAGGAGGCTTGAGATGGAGATCAACCTCAGCGACTTGCACTTCCTCCGTCCGCTGTGGCTCTTGCTGGTGCCGTTGGGTGCCTTGCTGCCGTGGCTCTGGAGGCGCAGCCGGGATGTGCAGCGGCGTTTGCGCAGCAACATTGCCGAGCACTTGTTGCCGCACTTGCTGATGACCCCGCAGGACCCGCAGCGTTTGCGGCCGGTGCATCTGGTGTGTGCGCTGTTGATGTTGGGCGCCCTCGCCGCTGCCGGGCCGACCTGGGAGCAGGACCGGCCGGACTTTCTGGAAAATCGTGCGCCGCTGATCATTGCCATCGACCTCTCGCCCTCGATGGACGCCAGCGACGTGCCGCCCAGTCGCCTGGAAGCGGTCAAACACAAACTGCACGACCTGATCCAGCGCCGCGCCGGTGCCCGCAACGCGCTGATCGCCTACGCCGGCAGCGCGCATCTGGTGCTGCCGCCAACCGACGATCCGGCGTTGCTCGATACGTTTATCCAGGCATTGAGCAGCGACCTGATCGGCAAACCTGGGAAGGATGTCGGCGCGGTGATCGACGAGGCCAAACGCCTGTTGGCGGCGGAGAAAACGCCGGGCACGTTGTTGCTGATCACCGACGGCGCCGACACCTCGCAACTCGGCGGCCTGGGCAAGCAACTGAACGACAGCACGCTGCAAGTGTTGATCCTCGCGGTCGGGCGCGAGGATGGCGGGATCATTCGTGACGCCAATGGCCAGCCGCGCACCGACAGTAACGGCCGCCCGGCCCTCGGCAGTTTCGACCAGGCCGCCCTCAAGCAGTTGGCATCAGCCATGGCGGCGCCGCTGGGCAGCCTGACGCTCAATGATAACGATCTGGACTGGATCGAACTGCACGCCCGTCAACATTTCCAGGCGGCCAGTGACGAGCAGCGTGAGTTGCATTGGAAAGACGCCGGATACTGGCTGTGCTGGCCGCTGCTGCTGATCGCGTTTTTCAGCGTGCGCAAAGGCTGGAGCCTGAACTGGACGGCCGGTTTGCTGCTGGCGCTGGGTATCGGTTTTCAGCCGACAAATGCACAGGCCAACGCTTTGACCGATGCATTTTTCACCCCTGACCAGCAAGGTCGCTGGGCCTTCGAACATGAGCATTTCCCGAAGGCTGCCGCCCTGTTTGTCGATCCGTACTGGAAAGGCATCGCGGCCTATAACGCGGCGGATTTTGACCTCGCGCTGGCGAGTTTTGCGCGGTTGGAAACACCCCAGGCGTATTTCTACCTGGGCAATATTTACGTGCGCCGTTTCAAGTTTGATCAGGCCATCGCGGCCTACACCCAGGCGCTGAAGCTGCAACCACAGTTCCCGGAGGCCACGGCCAATCTGGCGTTGGCCATCGCCCTGGAGAAAGACACCGAGAGCGCCGAACAGAACGCGCCTGAGGTCAAACCTGACGAAATCAAGATGGACAAGGCGCCGGGCAAGGGACAAAGCAAAGCCGTGGAGACCGAGCAGGCGACGTCGGACGCGTTGTGGTTGCAGAACCTGACGACATCGCCAGCGAAATTCCTCAAGCAGAAGTTCAGCTTGCAGGATCAGGCGGGGGGCAAGCCATGAATCGAGTGATGGCCATCGCCGGCAAGCCGGCTCCTACAGGGGAATGCATTTCAAACTGTAGGAGCCAGCTTGCTGGCGATGGCGTCCGCTCACTCACCCCAAAACTTGCCACCTTGCTCTGCTGCCTGATCATCACATCCGCCCTCGCCGCCGAACCCGAACTGCGCATCCAGACGCGCCTGCAACCCGCTGACCCGGTCATGGTCGGCGGCCTCCTGGAACTGCAACTCGACGTCCTCACCGACAGTTGGTTCACCGACGCCCCCGCCCTGCCCGACCTGAAACTGCCCGGCGCGCTGGTACTACCGCCCGACGGCCACGCCGAGCACATCAACCAGACGCTGGACGGCAAGGCGTTCAACGGCATGCGCTACAGCTACCGGATCAGCCCGAATCTGGCCCGGGGCTTCGACATTCCGGCGCTGACCGTGCAGGCCACGCCGGGTCAGGCCAGTGCCCCGTTGAGTGCGCAAAGCCAGCCGCTGCATTTCACCGCCAAGCAACCACCTGGATTCAAATCCGGCGAACCGGTACTGGTGGCGCAAGGGCTGCGTTTCACGCAAAAAGTCATCGACTCGGCAACGCCTTTGAAGGTCGGCGACAGCCTGACCCGGCAACTGACCTTGCAGGCTGACAACGCCATGGCCATGTCGCTGCCCGCGCCGTCATTGGGCGACGTCAGCGGCCTGAGTCGCTATCCGAAGAACCCGCAAATCAGCAACCTGGACGACGGCCGGGGCAACTTCACCGGAGGCCAACGCATCGACACCGTGACTTACCGTATCGACCGCGAAGGCCATCACAGCCTGCCCGCGATCGAGCTGAAATGGTGGGATGCCAGCAGCCAGCAAACCCGCACCGCGCAAGTACCGGCAGTGAGCTTCGAGGCCATCGCCAACAGCGCTTACACGCCAGTGTTCTCGATTGCCGAAGACCTGAAACAAATGGGCGAGCACAGTCGCGTGCGTTTTTCCAGGCACTGGCTGGTTGTCTTGCTGCTGCCGGCAGTGCTGCTACTGGGCTGGTTCGCAAGGCCTTTCATGCATCGCGCTTACCTGTCCCTGCGCGACCGACGCCGTGTCCGACACGCCGCGTGGCTGCAATCCGCCGACTACGCCTGGCGGCAGATTCCACGGCAAATCAACGCCACACCGGCGCAACTCAGCGCCCTGTACCTGTGGCTAAAACGTAGCCGCGGCGGGCTGAAATTGAGCGTCCTCGGCCCGCGCCTGCAGGACCTGTTACGCGCCTGTTACAGCCGTCAATCGACCGAAGATCAGGCGCTGCGCCAACTCGGGCAATCCTTGTCTACGCTGCATAGTCAGGCGCGAGGCAGCAACGTTCGGACCGTTCCCGCACTGCGGCCGCTCAACCCCGTCCACGAGAAGGAATTCCCATGACGAACGCGACATCAAGCCACCATCGTTTCGGGCTGACGCTGCTCTTCACACTGATCCTGCCGCTGCTGGCGCACGCCAACGAGCCATTGCCGTCGTGGAATGACGGCCCGGCGAAAAAGCACATCATCGAGTTCGTCCAGACGGTCACCGACCAATCCAGCAGGGACTTCGTCAAGCCCGCTGACCGCATCGCCGTGTTCGACAACGACGGCACCTTGTGGAGCGAGCAGCCGATGTACTTCGAACTGCTGTTTGCCCTGGAAGAGGTCAAGCGCACCGCGCCGCAGCACCCGGAATGGAAAACCACCCAGCCCTTCAAGGCCGTTCTGGAAAACGATCACCAGGCACTCGCCGCCGCCGGCATGGACGGCATCATGAAGATTTTCGGCGCGACCCACACCGGCATGACCACCGAAGCCTTCGACGACTACGCCAAGACCTGGCTGAGCCAGGCCCGGCATCCGAAGACCGGCAAGCCGTACACCGAGATGATCTTCCAGCCGATGCTGGAAATGCTCGACTACCTGCGCGGTCAGGACTTCAAGACCTACATCGTCTCCGGTGGCGACACCGGGTTCATGCGCGCCTTCGCCGAGAAGGTCTACGGCATCCCGCCCGAGCAAGTGATCGGCACCACCTTCGTCACGGCGTTCCAGTTCAAGGACGGCAAAGCTTCGATCGTGCGCACGCCCAAACTGGCCCACAACGACGACGGCCCCGGCAAACCGGAAAGCATCGACGCGGTGATCGGCAAGCGGCCAATCCTGGCGTTCGGCAATTCCGACGGCGACCTGCAAATGTTGCAGTGGACTGCCGCCGGCCCCGGCAAACGATTCATGGGGTTGGTGCACCACACCGACGCCAAACGCGAATGGGCCTATGACCGCAAGTCCGATATCGGGCGCCTGGACAAAGCCCTGGACGAAGCAAAAACCCGTGGCTGGACTATCGTCGACATGGCGTCCGAATGGCGCCGGATCTATCCGTTCGAGGCGGCCGCCACTCCCGAGCAAGTGCAATAAAAAGCGTGACGCAGGACTGCAATAAACGTTTGTCGCACCACGCGACACTAGCGCAAAAGGAGCAAGTCAGATGACTCGCATACGCAAGTGGCTACCGAAACTCGCCCTGGTGGCGGCCTCGGTGATGGCGATTTCGGCGACTGCCGGGGCCGCCGAAAAACCCAACATTCTCGTGATCTTCGGCGATGACATCGGCCAGACCAACATCAGCGCCTACTCCATGGGCGTGGTCGGGTACAAGACTCCGAACATCGACCGGATTGCCAAGGAAGGCATGCTGTTCACCGACTATTACGCGGAGAACAGCTGCACGGCCGGACGGTCCACCTTCATTACCGGGCAGGCGCCTTTGCGAACCGGTCTGTCGAAAGTAGGCATTCCCGGTGCACCCGTAGGTCTCCAAAAACGTGATATCACCATTGCCCAGGCGCTCAAGTCCCAAGGCTATGCAACCGGACAATTCGGCAAGAATCACCTGGGCGACAAGGACGAGTACCTGCCGACGAACCACGGTTTCGACGAGTTCTTCGGCAACCTCTATCACCTCAACGCCGAAGAAGAGCCAGAGCGTCCGTACTGGCCCAAGGATGATCCCGAGTACGTAAAGGCCAACTCTCCGCGCGGCGTGATTCATAGCTACGCCGATGGCAAGATCGAAGACACCGGCGCGTTGAACAAAAAACGCATGGAAACCATCGACGACGAAACCACAGCGGCGGCCCAAGCGTTCATCGAGAAACAGGCCAAGGCGGACAAACCGTTTTTCGTCTGGATGAACACCACCCGCATGCACGCCTTCACTCATGTCCGTGAGTCGATGGCCGGCCAGAGCGGTATGCCCGGCAACGATTACGCCGACGGCATGCTTGAGCACGACGGTGACGTCGGCAAACTGCTGAAAACCCTCGATGACCTGAAAATCACCGACAACACCATCGTCGTCTACACCACCGACAACGGCCCGAATCAGTGGTCCTGGCCGGACGCCGCCACCACGCCGTTCCGTAACGAAAAGAACTCCAACTGGGAAGGTGCCTACCGCGTACCGGCGATGGTGCGCTGGCCGGGCAAAATCAAGCCGGGGGAAGTCTCCAATGAAATGTTTTCGGGCCTGGACTGGTTCCCCACGTTGCTGGCAGCTGCTGGTGACACCGGAGTCAAGGACAAACTCCTGAAGGGCTGGGCACCGACGTCGGGAGGCACCAACTTCAAGGTGCACCTGGACGGTTACAACCAACTGCCATACCTGACCGGCCAGGCGCCGAAGGGCGAACGTAAGGAGTTTTACTACTTCAACGACGACGGTGTGCTGGTCGCCATGCGTTTTGATAACTGGAAAGCGGTTTTCTGCGAACAACGCAAACCAGGCGGGTTCGAGGTATGGAGTGAGCCGTTTGTCTGCCTGCGGGTACCGAAAGTCTTCAATCTGCGCATGGACCCCTTTGAGCGGGCCGACGTGGTTTCCGACCAGTATTACGACTGGACGGCCAAAAACGTCTACCTGACCGGACTGGCAACCATGAAAGCGGCGAAGTTCCTGGAGACCTTCATCGAATACCCACCAAGCCAGAAACCGGCCAGCTTCAGCATCGACCAGGTCCGTGCTGCTGTGGATGCCAAAATCGCTGAAAAAATGAAGAATCAACCTGCACAGTAAGACCGTTTGACCGCCGCTCGCCCGTTACGGCGAGCGGCCCTATTCCATGGTGCATACACAAATCCTGTAGGAGCCGGCTTGCTGGCGATAGCGGTCTTCCAGTCAATCAATCGGTGTCTGACCCACCGCTATCGCCAGCAAGCCGGCTCCTACAGGTTTTTGTGTTTTATTTGAATTTTTGTACAAGGCAATAGCCCTATGTCCTCACGTGTCGCCAGCAAGTCGTCGGCCATTCCTGTTCCTCATGCCGCCTCCCCCGCGCTGCTGATCCCGGCCCTGTTGCTGTTCGTCTCCGGTGCTGCGGCGCTGGTGTATCAGGTGCTGTGGATCAAGCAACTGTCGCTGGTGGTCGGCGTCGAGGTCTATGCAATCACCACCGGTATCAGCGCTTTTTTTGCCGGGCTGGCCTTGGGTGGATGGCTGTTCGGACGCTGGGCGGATCGCTTGCAGCAGCCCGTTCTGCTGTATGCAGGACTGGAAGTGGTGGTGGCCGTGCTGGGTGTCGGCGCGACCTTTGCCATGAGTCTCGCGGCCAGCCCGTTTGCCTGGCTGGAACAACACATCGGTCTGGCCGCTTGGCTGTTGCCCTTCGCATTAGTCGGCATCCCGGCGCTGTTGATGGGCGGCACCTTGCCGGTGCTGGTGCGCTCGTTGGCCACCGACCCACAGCATCTGGGCAAGGCTGGCGGCCAGCTCTACGCGGCGAACACCGCCGGGGCCATCGCCGGCACCCTGCTTGCCGCGTTCGTGCTGATTGCCACCCTCGGCGTGCGCGGCAGTGCCCTCGCCGCCGCGATGCTGAACCTGCTGGCCGCCGCCGGCGCCTTGTGGTTTCAGCGTCACCGTTCACTGCCGGCCGTTGCGCCGGCGAAACACACGTCGAGCAAAGCGCCCGACCAACTGGCCTTGTGGCTGTACTCGATTGCCGGCGGCGTGGCCCTCGGTTATGAGGTGGTCTGGTCGCAATCGATCGTGCAGTTCATGAGTACCCGCACCTACGCCTTTGCCGTGGTGCTGGCGACGTACCTCACCGGGCTGTTTCTCGGCAGTGTGCTGCTGGCCCGTCGGGTGGAGCGCATTCGTGATCCCTGGGGAGTATTCGGTTTGCTGATCGCCGGCGCCGGGCTGGTCGCGTTGCTGGAAATCGCCCTGCTCGGTCGCTGGCTGGTGGTCGCGCAAAGCCTCGCCGAAACGTGGGTGTTGTCGCTGGGTGCGAGTGAATTGCCGGGCATGAGCGCGCGGTTTGCGGTGGCGGCATTGAGCATCGTGTTTGTGCCGACGCTGTTGTTGGGCGCGGCGTTCCCCCTCGCCCTGCGCCTGAGCGTTGGCCGCGAGCGGGTCGGCCAGGATGTCGGCGCCGTCGTGGCGTTCAATACGCTGGGCGGGATTGTCGGGGTGATGCTCTGCGGGTTTGTGTTGATCCCGTGGCTGGGCCTGGTACGCACATTGGGGCTGTTGGCCATTGTCGCCGCCGGGATCGGGTACTTCGCGGTGCGCAAGGGTCACGGGGTCAAGAAAGGTCGGCGGCAAGCGGTGGTGGCTATCGGCTTGTTGTCGGTGGCGGTCGCGGTTTTTACCCCGGTGAACAAACTCGCCAGCCTGCTCCCCGGTGCTCGCAACGCCACGCTGGCCTTCTATGAAGAAGGACGCGGCGGGACCGTGGCGGTGGTCACCCAGGGCAAGGGGCAGAAAGCCTTCCAGCGCTTGTACATTCAAGGCGTGTCCAACACCGGCGACGCCATGCCGTCCTTGCGTTACATGCGCATTCAGGCGCTGCTGCCGCTGCTGATCCACAACGGCGAACCGCGCTCGGCGCTGGTGATCGGCTTTGGCACCGGCATCACCGCAGGCGCATTGACCCGTTATCCGGGGCTGGAACACCGGGTGGTGGCCGAGTTGCTGCCTTCGGTGGTCAAAGCTGCGCCGCTGTTCAAAGGCAACTTCAATGCCGCCGCCGATCCCGGCGTTGACGTACGCCTGCGCGACGGGCGCCAGGAGCTGCTGCGCAACCCGCAGCGCTATGACTTGATCACCCTTGAACCGCCACCGCCCTCCGCAGCCGGTGTGGTCAATCTCTACTCCCGGGACTTCTACCAACTGGCCGCCAGTCGTCTGGAGAAACAGGGGTTGGTCGCGCAGTGGCTGCCGCTGCCCACGCAGAACATCGACGATTCGCGCTCCCTGGTGCGCAGCTTTCTCGATGTTTTCCCGTACGCCAACGTGTGGACCAGCGAGTTCCACGAAATGCTGCTGGTGGGTTCGATGGAACCGATTGCGCTGGATGCGGCGAAAATCAGCGAGCGCTTCCAGCAGGACAGCGTACGCAGCACGTTGCAGGACGTGGGCATCGGTTCCGCCAACGCCTTGCTCGCCACGTGGGTCACCGATCGCACGGGGCTGGAGCGTTTCGCCGCCGATGCCCCGCCGGTGACCGACGACCAGCCGCGTATCGAGTATGCGCCGTGGGTGCGGGCCAAAGAGATCAGTCGGGTGCTCCCGGCCCTGCTGGACTTGCACGTCGCACCACCGTTAGTGAATGCCGATGCGGGATTCATCGAGCGGATGAATGCGCACCAGCAGCGTTTGATGCAGTTCTATCGGGCGAGCCTGCATGCCTATGACGGCGACCGTGATGCGTGGGCCAGGGATATTCGCGAGGTGATGCGCGGGGATGGGGGGAATCCGTATTACCGGTGGTTTGTCGGGGAGTGATTCAGCGCCTGGTAGACCGCCTTCGCGAGCAAGCCCGCTCCCACATTGGATTTGTGATTGGCACATAACCCATGTGGGAGCGGGCTTGCTCGCGAAGGGGCCCTCAGCCCCGATACATTATTTGGATTTGAGCTTCAGATACGACTGATGCATATCCGCAGCCCAGCCATCGATCACGCCTTTCACGTCATCGGCCTTCATTACCTGCGATTCGTTTTCCAGCGGTTTTCCGGTGCCCTTGCGCACGACCTGGGCCACGACTTTATTGCTGCCGCCGTCGAGGAACACCGCTTCGGTGGCCAGGTCGGTCTGTTGATCACGAATACCGCTGGCAGTACTCACCGCCGCTGCCACCAGCGCAATCGGGATCACTTCATAAGGCTTCAGCCCTTCGGTCTTGCTGCTCACGGCAGTGATCGCGGCGCGCACCACAATCACACCCGGGCCAGGGCCTGAGGCCAGAGGCAGGGATTTGCCGATTTCGCGTTTGAGCGCCTGATCGTAATAACTGGTGATTCCGTTCAGGGTGGTCTGAGGGATTTTTGCCGTCGGCTGAGGCTTGGGATACAGCTGGGTTGGCTCGATGTACACGCTTTGGAATTTCTTGATGTCAACTTTCGGATCGATCCAGCGCATCACTACTGCACCCGAAGGTGACTTGGCTTCCTGGAGTTGGCTGTAATTTTTGAGGAAGCCTGAATACTCGTCTGGCTCGACCTTTTTGCTGGCGCAGCCAACTACGCCGATCGAGGCAATACACAATGTACTCATCATCAATGCAAGCTTCATGCGGTAACTCCTGTAGGGCGGTCGACTACGGTTTGGAAACGGTTTAACAGGTATAGCTAATGCAGCGCGTTTTGTTGTGCAGAATCACAACATTCATCTATCGCCGCGCAGAGGATCACAGCTGTCATTTGACAGACGCCCGGCATCCGTCAAAGCTGCATCGAGCTAGAACGCGCGCCTGACGGCAAACGCACCCGGACTATGGAAGTCGCAATGCCGAAACATAAAAATAAAGCAGCCGCCCCAAACCCTGATTCGTCACCGACTTCGTTTTCTCGTTATCTGTTTCCCGTTCTCATTAGCGTGTTGCTCCTGGCGATCGCGGGCATTGGCTGGTTTCTGTTCAGCAGCCAACCCGCCCCGGTGACCTATGCGCCGCCGCTCAGTACACCAGTCATTGCTCCTGAAAAACCCGTGGTCGCCGCGCCGGCGAAGATGGTCGATGAGCAACAGTGCCAGGCTTGCCACAGTGAACAAGTGAAGGACTGGCAAGGCTCGCATCACCAATTGGCGATGCAGGAAGCCAGCGCCGGAACGATGCTTGGCGACTTCAACAACGTCACCTTCAAGGCCGAAAACGAGACGACCCGGTTTTCGCGCAAGGACGACGAATTCTGGGTCAACACGCCGGGCATTGATGGCAACAACGCTGACTTCAAGGTCGCCTACACCTTTGGCATCGCGCCGTTGCAGCAGTATTTGATTGAGGTCGGTGACGGTCGGTTGCAGGCGTTGGGCGTCGCCTGGGATACCGAGAAACACCGCTGGTTTCACCTTTATCCAGGCCAGGGTGTGAACTTCAAAAACCCGTTGCACTGGAGCAAGCCGAGCCAGAACGCCAATTTCATGTGCGTCGAGTGCCATACCACCGGCTACAAACGCAACTTCGACGCGGCTAAAAACACCTTTGACAGTCAGTGGAACAGCCTTGGCGTGGGTTGTCAGGCGTGCCACGGTCCGGCATCCAGCCACCTGGAATGGACCGCGAAAAAGACTGATCTGATCCACGCCGGTTTCGCCGTCGACCTCAAGGACAAGGACGCGACCGTCGAGATCGAAACCTGCGCCCGCTGCCACTCACGGCGCGCACCGCTGGGTGATGGTTTTACCGTCGGCAAGCGCCTGATGGATGACTATCTGCCCAGCCCCCTGACCCGCGAGTTGTATGCGCTGGATGGCAAGATCAAGGACGAAGTGTTCGAACACGGTTCCTTCGCCCAGAGCAAAATGTTCGACAAGGGCGTGCGCTGCAGCAACTGCCACAACCCCCACAGCAACGAACTCAAGGCACCGGGCAACGGCGTCTGCCTGCAATGCCACAACAGCGCCGGCAAAACCTCGGTGGCCGGTGTCGAGGGCAAGGGCTTGCAGGCGAAAAACTACGATTCTGTCGAGCACACCCGCCACGCCATGGGGCAACCGGGTTCGCAGTGCGTGGATTGCCACATGCCCGGCAAGTTCTACATGGGCAATGACTTTCGGCATGACCACAGCTTCAGTATTCCCAATCCTGAACGGGCGAAAAAACTCGGCACGCCGGACGCCTGCCTGACCTGCCATCAGGGTAAGGCCGGTGACAAAGTCACTGAACAATTCAAGCTCTGGAACACCGCAGCCACCGCCGCCCAGGCGCCGCGTTACGACGAAAGCCTGTGGCTGATTCGCAACGGTCAGCCCGGCGCGGCGCAAGCCTTGTACGAACAGCTGCAACGCAGCAACCTGCCGGCGATCCAGCGCGCAACGCTGCTGGCCGAGTTGCCGCTGTACCCCAGCGAACAGGCGTTGAAACTGGCGACTCAGGACTTGCGCAACCCGGCACCGCAAGTGCGTGAAAGCGCCGTTCGGGCGATCAGCGCATTCCTCCCGCCGCCGGAGCGCGCACCACTGTTGACACCGTTACTGGGTGACCCGGTCAAAGCGGTACGCATCGCTGCCGCCCGGGATCTGCTCAGCGTCGCCCGCAATGGTTTGGGCAGCGCTCAGGCGAACTGGAACGCCGCCATCGCCGAGTATGAGGATGTGCAAAAGAGCCTGGCCGAACGCGCGGAAGCCAACCTCAACCTCGCCATGCTGTATCAGGCCAGCGGTCGCAGCGCTGAAGTTGAAGCACTGTTGCGCACGGCGCTCCAGCGCGATCCGGACTTTTACCCGGCGCTGGTGACGCTGGTGCAGTGGCTGGAAGCCAGTGGGCGCGGTCAGGAGGCACAGACCCTGCTGGAACAGGGCATCAAGGAGCATCCGGACGCCGCTTTGCTCTTGCATACCCAAGGGTTGTCGCTGATACGAGCGGGCAAAACGGCCCAGGCCATGCCGGTGCTGCGCAAAGCCGCCGGGCTGGAACCCCAGAGCGCGCAGTTCGGCTACGTGCTGGCGGTGGCGCTGCATGACAGCGGCAAGGTTGATGAGGCCTGCGAGGAACTGGAACGGTTGTTGAAGATGCAACCGGCGAACCGCAATGCGCGGTTGTCGTTGATCCAGTACTACCTGGAAAACGGACAAGAGCCCAAGGCCCAGGTGCTGTTGCAAGGCTGGAAGAAGATGAACATGGGGGATCCGGCGTTGAAGTGATCCGAGGGTTGATTCGAGGGCCCCTTCGCGGGCAAGCCTCGCTCCTACAGGTTATGTGTCGTACAAAAAAATGGCGTACACACATTACCTGTAGGAGCGAGGCTTGCCCGCGAAAGCGTCGCCACGGTCTTAACCTTGCATCACCACGAAGAACCACTCTTCAACGCCAACTCCCGCCGACTGTTCGCCCGCATCGCCTTGATCAACGACACCGTGCCCACCAGCAGAATCGCGGCGCCGAACAGGAAGTCGATGTTGTACAGCTGGAAGTCCTCCAGCGGTCCCACCAACAGCACGCGGATCGCGCCGATACTCACCAGTGTCGCGAGAAAATCGATGCCCGGTTCGTCGCGGTAAAATACGTGCATCAGCGGCAGGCAGATCACCAGCAACAACAGCAGCACGATCACCTTGAACGAGCCTTTGCGCTCGACACTGAAGGCGCACTCATTGGCCGCGTAGGGCTTGTAATCGTCCTCGCGAACCAATGAATTTTTCTCGTTGATGTACTCGACCCGGTTGTACTTTTGAATCGGCGTGAAGGTATTGGACATCTCCATGAGGGTGGTGATGCGCTTGAACTTCAGGTCGATCCGCTCATTGCCCTTAAGGATGTACAGCACCGGTTTGTAGCCGTAGCGCCAGGTGTCGAACGGAAACGCCGCTGCCCGCCCCTGCACGCCGATGGGCCGGGATTCAAGCTCGGCGTAGGCGCTTTTGTCGAGCGAAGAGAGGTTGCGACTCAGCGGTTTGATCCTGACCTGCTCAAGGAAGATTGGCGTGACGCCGTAGGACCATTGAAGAGGTTCCAGACGCAGGCGCAACTCGTTGCGGCCCAGGTCATACCGATCGAAAGTGCGCTCGGAGACGATGACCGCCCCCGAGAGCATGAAATCGCCCCGCACGTTGTTGGTGATGCGCAGGGTCAGGTGATCCTTGCCCAGCGCTGCCGCATCGCTGGCCGGTGGCGTGCCGCACCAGGCAGAACTGTCGGTCGACGCCCCGAGTTGCCCGTCACGGTTCTCCTGGAACAGGTACACATAACTGCCCCACAGGGCCGCCATCAGCAACACTGCGACCAGCCCTAAAACTTTCTTGCCCGCGCTCAAACCAGACTCCTTTCTTTGACCCGCTTCCTTATGAGGCGCGGACTCTATCAAAACGGGGTCCCCGGCCAAAGCAAAAAGTCGTGTGGTTGTCAGCGCCGCCGAAACAACGGTCGTGGCTCGATCACCGAGCGGCCATACAACACGCTCATGCCGGCGAGGCCCTTGAGCGCGTCTTCGGCGGACTTGTCCTCGCGCACCGCGAAGCTGTCGAAACCGCATTGGCGCATGTGGCTGAGTTGATCGCGCAGGACATCGCCAACCGCGCGCAACTCGCCGGTCCAGCCCAATCGGGTACGCAGCAAATACGCCTGGCTGTAACCACGACCGTCGCGAAAACTCGGGAAGTCCAGCGCAATCAGCGGCAGTTGGTCGAACCACGGCTTGAGGCTTTCCACCTCATCGTCCGGCCCCAGCCACACGCCCTGCTGCCCGGGCTCCTCCAGCCAGCAGGCCAGCGGCACTATCACCGGACCTGAAGGTAATCCGGTGGCTGGATCCCTGACCAGGGTCCACGGATCGGCGCTATCGATCCGCGCCACACCGGTCTCCAGTCGCAGCAGATTGTTCATGCCGAGACCTCCAGCAACTTCGGATAGACCGTCTCTTTGAACGGCTCCAGACCAAGGCGCTGCAACGTGTCGACGAACAGTTCCTCACTCTCGCGGTAACGCACGAACGTGGCGATGATCCGCTCGATCACGTCGGGCACCTCAGCCGCGCTGAAGGACGGGCCGATGACTTTGCCCAACGCGCTGTTCTTGCCCTGAGCGCCGCCGAGGGTGATCTGGTACCACTCGCTGCCGTTCTTGTCGACGCCAAGAATGCCGATATTGCCGATGTGGTGATGACCGCAGGCGTTCATGCAACCGGAAATGTTGAGGCTGATGTCGCCCAGATCGTGCAGATAGTCCAGGTCGTCAAAACGCGCCTGAATGCCTTGCGCAATGGGGATCGACTTGGCGTTGGCCAACGCACAGAAGTCGCCGCCGGGGCACGCGATGATGTCGGTCAGCAAACCGACATTGGCACTGCCCAACCCATGCTGGCAAGCCACACGCCAGAGCGTGAACAGGTCCGACTTCGGCACGTCCGGCAGGACGATGTTCTGTTCATGGGCAATGCGGATTTCGCCGAAACCGAATTGCTCGGACCACGCGGCCACGGCATCCATTTGTTCACCGGTGACATCTCCCGGCGGCGAAGCACTGCCCGGTTTGGTCGACAGCACCACACTGGCGTAGCCCGGCACTTTGTGCGGCTGGACATTGCGCGAGACCCAGCGGGCGAATGCCGGGTTTTCGGCCAGGCGGGTGCCAAACTCCAGATCAGTGCCGGACAGCGAACGGTAATCCGGCGGCACGAAGGCACTGGCGACACGCGCATATTCGTCGCCGGTCAACTGCGCCGGACCGTCCTTGAGATGCTGCCACTCTTCCTCCACTTCCCTGGCAAAGGCGTCGATCCCGAGTGCCTTGACCAGAATCTTGATCCGCGCCTTGTACTTGTTGTCCCGCCGACCGTGGCGGTTGTAGACTCGCAGCACCGCTTCGACATACGACAGCAAATGCTGCCACGGCAAGCCTTCGCGAATCTGCAGGCCCAGAATCGGCGTGCGTCCCAAACCACCGCCAACGATCACCCGCAGGAGCATTTGTCCGTCGGCGCCGGGGTAAAGATAAAGACCGATGTCGTGCATCATGATCGCCGCGCGGTCCTGTACGGCCGAGCAGATGGCAATCTTGAACTTGCGTGGCAGGAACAGGAATTCCGGGTTGATCGTCGACCATTGGCGCAGGATTTCCGCCAGTGGTCGCGGGTCGATCAACTCATCCGCCGCGACCCCGGCGAAGGCTTCGGTGGTGATGTTGCGCACGCAGTTGCCGGACGTCTGGATCGCGTGCATTTCTACCTGGGCCAGGCGTTCGAGGATTTCCGGCACCTGGGCCAGTTCGATCCAGTTGAACTGCATGTTCTGCCGGGTGGTGAAGTGGCCGTAGCCGCGGTCGTAATCCCGGGCGATGCTCGCCAGCGTACGCATCTGTTGCGCGCTGAGCGTGCCGTAGGGAATGGCCACGCGCAGCATGTACGCGTGTTTTTGCATGTACAGACCGTTCTGCAAGCGCAACGGCAGGAATTCCTCTTCGCTCAACTCGCCTGCCGTGAAGCGTTCGACCTGATCACGAAACTGCGCAACGCGCTCGAAGACCAGCGCCCGGTCATAGTCGTCGTACTGATACATCTGGCTACCTCATCAGGATTAGTCACGGAACCCTGTAGGAGCGAGCTTGCTCGCGAAGGTCGTGAACGATAATGCGTAAAACCGGATGCCCAGCGGCACCCTTGGGTTTTTCGCCAGCAAGCTGGTTCCTACAGGCATCAGGCTCTGCGGCTCGTTTTCTGGGGAGTGACTATGGACCTGCGGCGCAGTGCATTACAGATTCAGCTAAACAGTAAAAAACCGTATCAGCGTGCCGCCGATGATCGCAGGCAGGCGCCGCATCTGATCCGCATAAACTCGTTTTTTCTGAGTCTGTTTTGTTTAGGCCCGGGTTTCTACAGTGGGTTGCATGCCAGTCCGGGTGGCCTGGCAAGACTTTGCAACCGTGGAAGCATTGACCATGAGCACAGCAACAATCGGACAGGCCTATAACTACAAGGTCGTCCGCCAATTCGTCGTGGCGACCATTTTCTGGGGCGTCGTGGGGATGGCGATGGGGGTGTGGATCGCCTCGCAACTGGTGTGGCCCGAGATGAACCTCGACCTGCCGTGGACCTCGTTCGGGCGTTTGCGTCCGCTGCACACCAGCCTGGTGATTTTCGGCTTTGCCGGCAGCGCGCAGTTCGCCGCCAGTTATTACGCCGTGCAGCGTACCTGCCAGGTGCGGCTGTACTCGGACACCCTCGCCGCCTTCACCTTCTGGGGTTGGCAATCGGTCATCGTGGTGATGCTGATCACTCTGCCGCTGGGCTACACGACCACCAAGGAATACGCCGAGATCGAATTCTCCGGCGCGGTGTGGATGACCGTGGTCTGGGTGGCGTACGCCGTGGTGTTTTTCACGACGGTGGTGCAACGCAAGACCCACCACATTTACGTCGGCAACTGGTTTTTCGGTGCGTTCATCGTGGTGATCGCCATGTTGCACGTGGTCAATCACCTGTCGATTCCGGTGGACTGGTTCAAGTCCTACCCGGTGTATTCCGGCGCCACCGACGCCATGGTGCAGTGGTGGTACGGGCATAACGCGGTGGGTTTTTTCCTGACCACCGGGTTCCTCGGGATGATGTATTACTTCGTGCCGAAACAGGTCGGGCGGCCGGTGTATTCCTATCGCTTGTCCATCGTGCATTTCTGGGCGTTGATCACCCTGTACATCTGGGCCGGCCCGCACCATTTGCACTACACCGCGTTGCCGGACTGGGCGCAGTCGTTGGGCATGGCCATGTCGCTGATCCTGCTGGCGCCGAGCTGGGGCGGCATGATCAACGGCATGATGACGCTCTCGGGCGCCTGGCATAAATTGCGCACCGATCCGATCTTGCGTTTTCTGGTGCTGTCGCTGGCCTTCTACGGCATGTCGACCTTCGAGGGGCCGATGATGGCGATCAAAACCGTGAACGCCCTCTCCCACTACACCGACTGGACGATCGGCCACGTGCACGCCGGCGCCCTCGGTTGGGTGGCGATGATCACCTTCGGCGCGGTCTACCACATGATTCCGAAAGTCTTTGGCCGCGAGCAGATGTACAGCACGCCGCTGATCAACCTGCATTTCTGGCTGGCGACCATCGGCACCGTGCTGTACATCGCCTCGATGTGGGTCAACGGGATTACCCAAGGCCTGATGTGGCGCGCGATCAACGACGACGGCACGCTGACCTACTCCTTCGTCGAAGCCTTGCAGGCCAGTCATCCGGGATTTGTGGTGCGGTTTGCCGGCGGCGTGTTCTTCCTCAGCGGCATGCTGTTGATGGCTTACAACGCCTGGCGCACCGTGCGGGTTTCCGATGTGGCGATGGCTGAACGTGATGCACGGATTGCCTGAGGCGAGGAGCTGAAATGTTCGAGATCGTGTTGAATATCGTGGGTGTTGCGGGGCTTTGGCTGTCGGTCGAGTACTGCCTGAAGCAGCAGACGGCAGAAAGTCTGGAGGAAGCGAGCCTGATCCCGTTTGCCGATGACCCGGAGGTGGCTCGACGGGTGGAGTTGGCGACGGGGAAAGTGGTGAAAGCGGTTGCGCCGGAAGTGGCAAAACCCGGTTGGATAAACCTCGAAATCTGATGCACCGCAGATCCATTGTAGGAGTGAGCCTGCTCGCGATGACGGTTTGGCAATCAACATAAATGTTGGCTGAACCACCGCTATCGCGAGCAGGCTCGCTCCCACAGGGGAAAGGTGAAAGTCCGGAGAGATCAGCTCCGATCGCGGGGGATCAAGCTCTGCAACTGCTGCGCCAGGAAATTCGCATCGAAGGCAAAGGTGTCCGGGTCCTTCAAGCCATTGGTCTTGCGCCATTGCCAGTTGTTGGAAGGCGGCAGGCACACCAGCGAAATGCTGCCATACCGCGCGGCGGTCAAACCCATCACCGCCAGGGAAATCTGCCCACCTGCGCCCATCACGTCCGGCACGAATTCCACGGGTTTGCCGGCGATCACGATGCCCAGTTTCTCGGTCTTGAACGTTGAAGTCTCTACCGGAACACTCGGCCCCGAGGCGACATACGCCTCGCGGCTGACTTCCAGCAGGTTCGGCGCCCGGACCGGTTCCAGCCATTGCTGGATCTGATCGAACAGTTCGCCAATGCGCGTCACCCACACGGCCGATTGCGACTCGAACAGTTGTTTTTTGTGCGCTTCGCTGTCTGCGTAGTGGCGAAGCATCTCGCCCAGTTGCTGTACGTCGTCCATTGCGGTGTTCCTTTGTTGAAACAGTGCTGCGGACTTTGAGCATGGCAGATGCGCGCGGCGGGCGTACGACTAAAAGCGTGAGCGGTATTGGCTGGGGGTCATGGCGAGGAATTTGCGGAAGGCGCTGCCCATGTGGGACTGGTGGGCGAAACCGGCATCAAGGGCGATGTCAGCCAGGCTCAGCCGGGTGTGCTCGATCATCCGCCGTGCCGCCTGCAATCGTACTTCAACGAGGTAAGCGTGCGGTGTCAGGCCGATGGCGCGGGTAAAGTCGCGCAGAAAGCGCAGCTCGTTCTGGCCGTAGGCCGCCGCCAGTTGTTGCAGCGTGAGGGGCTGGTGGAATTGTTCTGCAATCAGGTCCAGCACTTGGGCGAGTGCGGCTGGCGCGGGCCGATGAGCCATTTCGACCTGCGGTTGCGCCAACCCCACAAATCCCAGGGCACATTGTTCGAGTGCCAGAAGGTCGGGTTGTGGCGCCAGTAACAAACGCCGCACTTCGCGTGCCAGGCTCAGCGCCTGTCGATTGCCGCATGACTGTACGCGATGGCCAATGGAGGGCAAATGCTCATCGGCAAACGATTCGTCCAGCCGCATCAGCAAATATTCGCCACCGCTGGACGATTCGGAAAACACTTCGACGCCCACCGGGGTATACGCCAGAACACCGGGCAACGTATCGAAATCCACCCGCCGATCCGAGTCAATCGCGTGCACGCCCTGCTGGCGCTCCAGCGTCACCCCAAGGGTTCGCGATTGCGCCGGATCGCGTGCGCTGTAAGCGGCACGGGGCAAGAGTTGCAAGCTGACTTTAGCGCCCGGCAGCCGTTGGCTCAGCATGTGAAATTTCCTGATAGAAAGCCGTGAAGCGCCACGGGATACTCCCAGACAAAGGGTTGCCAACAACAGGAGCACGCCATGCGCACCATCGGCCTTATCGGCGGCATGAGCTGGGAGTCCAGCGCCGAGTATTACCGCCTCATCAACCAACAGGTACGCGACCGGCTCGGGCCGTTGCGTTCGGCGAAACTGCTAATGTACAGCGTCGACTTCGGGCCTGTCGAACAGGCCCAGCATGCCGGTCGCTGGGACGATGCGGCGCTGATTCTGGTAGATGCCGCGCGGCGGTTGGAGGCTGGCGGCGCCGATTGCGTGGTGCTGTGCACCAACACCATGCACAAGGTCGCCGGGCAGATTCAGGCGGCCATCAACATTCCGTTCCTGCACATCGCCGACCCGGCCGGACAGGCGGCGGTGGATGCCGGTGCGCTGAACGTCGGGTTGCTGGGGACTGCGTTCACCATGGAACAGGACTTTCTCAAGGAGCGCCTGACTTCGATGGGGCTGACCGTACTGGTGCCGGGCGCCGAGGAGCGTCAAGCCGTGCACCGGATCATCTACGACGAGTTGTGCGTCGGGGTGATCAGCGAGGCCTCACGCCGGATTTATCAGCAGGTGATCGAATCCCTGCACCAGCGCGGTGCCCAGGTCATCATCCTCGGTTGCACCGAAATCGGCCTGCTGATCAAGCCCGAACACAGCACCCTGCCCCTGCTCGACACCACCGAACTGCATGCGCAGGCGGCGGTGGCGTTTGCACTGGGCGAGTGAATCAACCGGCCTTGGGCGTGCGGCGCAGACGCGCCATGCTCAAGGTGTCCACCAGCACTCCGTCACGCACGGCGTAGTCCCGAAACAGGCCTTCGGTTTCAAAACCAAACTTGCGGTACAAACCGATGGCTGCTTCATTGTCGGCGTACACCGACAGCTCGACCCGTTGCAGATTCATCCAGTTGTCGGCGATGTCCAGCGCGGTGGCCAGCAGCTTCGAGCCAACACCCTTGCCCTGCCACGCCTCAGAGACACCCATGCCGAAATTGGCAGCATGACTGCGGCGGATGCGCGAAAACTGCTCGAGGCCGATGTTGCCGATCACCCTCCCCTGACTCAGCGCCACCAGTTGCACATGCCGTTCGTTGCCCGGATCCAGGCGTTTGCGCCAGACCTCGATGGACTGAAACGGCATTTGCAGCACTTGCCGGGTAATCGCTGGCTCGTTGTAAAGCGCGGTGATGCCTTCGAGGTGGGATTCGTTGAAGCGTTCAAGCGTAATGACAGCGTCAGTGGCGGGCATGGGTGATTCATCCTTGATACAGACATGGCCGCTCACTCTACAACGCAATCTTCCAGCATGGCGAGAAACGACTGTAGGAGCGAGCTTGCTCGCGATGGTGCATCACGCGACACCGATGTGACTGACCCACCATCGCGAGCAAGCTCGCTCCTACAGTTGATAGTGCTCAGGCTTCGAACCACTCCCGGCGCTCATTGAAGGTGTTTTGAATCAGCTCGACGATCATCTGCACCTGCGCCTCATCCTGCGACTGCGCATTGACCGCCATCCACACCTGGCGCTGCATCGGCTTGCCAAACAACCCTGGCAGCGCGATGAGACCACGGTCAAAACGGCTCATGTAACCCGGCAACAAACCGATGCAGGCGCTGCAACGAATCATCTCCAGCATCAGCTCATAGGCATGCAACTGCACCACCCCGGCGAGGCGCTGATCCACCAGCGCATTCCACGGCACAAAACTTTCGACCTGACGATGAGGCTGCCATTGCACCAGCAAGAAATCAGCGAGGTCATCGAGGTTGTCCGGGCGTGACGCAGTGCGTGAATAACGCTTGGCAATGTGCGGCAGGTAGTCGAGCCGCGCCAGGCGCCGGGGTTCGCTGACGGCAAAACTCGGGCCCGGCAGTGGCGAATCAGTGCCGGCCAGCCACACCACCACATCGGCGCTGACGGCGCGCAGGGCCAGCTCGCTGTCGAGGGAAATGATCTCCAGACGCACACTGGCGTTGCGGCGCAGCAAGGCCACCAGGTCGCGACCGAGGATGTCATGCAGGATCGATTCGGCGACGGCCAGGCGCACCAAGGGCTGTTCGATCACCGGCAAGTCGCGATCATGGGCCAAGGCAATCAGCTGCGCCTGAAGCTGCAAGCCTTCACGACTGAGGGCGACACCATTGTCGCCATGGCTGAACAGCGGGCACTGCAGTTGCGCTTCGAGTTGCGCCAACTGCTTGCGCAGCAACGTCGCCTTGATGTTGAGACTGCGCGACGCCTGCATGTAACAGCCGCAGCGGGCACTGACCATGAACGCTTGCGCCAGTTGCGGATCAAGCGCGGCGGCCTGCGCATGTATGGATGACGATGTGTCTACCGGCGAGCGGTATTCGGCAGGGCTTTGGCGCCCGGCGGTTTCCATGAATGACATCAATGACTCCCTGTCGATCTGTCCTTTGAAAACCTCATCCTGCGCAACGCTCATGAACCTGATGTGACAGCGTCATCACGCGCTGGGGGACTGGCGGAAACTCACCGCCAGGCGATTCCAGCTGTTGATGGTGGTGACGGCGATGGTCAGGTCGACCATCTCGCTCTCGCTGAACTGTTCCCGGGCCTGGGCGTAGACGTCGTCCGGCACATGGCTTTGCGAGAGCAAGGTGACCGCTTCGGTCCAGGCCAGCGCCGCGCGCTCGCGCGGGTTGAAAAAGCCGCTGTCGCGCCAGACCACAATCGAATACAGACGCCGGTCGGTCTCGCCGAGGCGTCGCGCGTCCACCGAGTGCATGTCGGTGCAGAAGGCGCAGCCATTGAGCTGCGAGGCGCGGATCTTGATCAGGTGCAGCAACGCCGGCTCGATGCTCAGGTTGCTGGTCAACGCCTCCATGGCGATCATCGCTTTCATCGCTTTGGGCGACGCGCTGTAGTAATCCAGACGGGAAGTCATGGCGTGCCTCGTGGATTGATAGATGTTTTCACGGTAAGCGCTGATGCGCCGGTGTTACAGATCCAATTGCGCGAAATACCGGTGGACCACTCCGAGCAGACCAATCCGCGGTTTTTCCCCCACGCAACTTCTGCACGGCGGCGCATGCGCGTAATCTGGCGCGACGCACACGCGCCTCAACCGCCCAGGAGCCCCGCCGGTATGGAACTTCATGTTGTCATCAACGGCCGCAAGGACCTGGCAGGCCAGTTGTACAACCAACTGCGCAGCGCCATCGAATCCGGTCGTCTGGCAGCCGGGACGCAACTGCCGCCCAGCCGTCTGCTGGCCGAACAGCTGGGCATCTCGCGCAAGACCATTTCCGACACGTACGCGCAACTGACCTATGAAAACTTCCTGACCGGGGTGATCGGCAAAGGCACCTACGTCAATGCCCGGACGGCCAAAGCGCAGCCCAAGCAAAGCCATTCGCAGTTGGCGAGTGCCGAGGTCATCGAGTCGTGGCGCAATTTGCCGGTGTTTTTGCGTCACCCGACGCTGGAAGGCTCGCTGCGTTATGACTTCATCGGTGGCGCCACCAGCAAGGGCCAGTTTCCGCAGGATGATTGGCGGCGCTGCACCTCCCACGCGCTGCGTCAGATGTCCGGTTCCAAAGGCTTCTACAGCTTGCCTGAAGGCCTGCCGGCGCTGCGCAATACGATCGCCCGGCACATCGCGTTTTCCCGTGGGGTGAATTGCCAGGACGAAGACGTGGTGGTGTGCAACGGTGCGCAACAAGCGCTGGACCTGATCTCCCGCGTAATCACGCGCCCCGGCAGCATCGTCGCCATGGAAGACCCCGGTTACCCGCCCGCGCGCCTGCTGTTCGGCAGCCACGGCGCCACGGTGATCGGCGTACCGGTCGACGCAGACGGCATCCAGGTCGACAAAATCCCCCTCGGCACCCGGCTGATTTATGTCACGCCGTCCCACCAGTTTCCGCTCGGCATGCCGATGAGCCAGGCACGTCGCGTGGCGCTGCTGGAGCGCGCCTACGAGTTGGGCGCGATCATCATCGAGGACGATTACGACAGCGAATTCCGCTACGAAGGCCGGCCCACCGACTCGCTGCAAAGCATGGATGAGCGCGGGATCGTCGCCTACGTCGGGACCTTTTCGAAAACCCTGTTGCCGGAACTGCGCCTCGGCTACGCGATTTTGCCGCCGGCGATTCTCGAAGCGGTGATCCGCGCCAAGCAACTCACCGACCTGCACACCTCCACCCTGCCCCAATGGGCGCTGGCCAAATTCATTGCCGAAGGCTGCCTGCTCAAGCACATCCGGCGCTGCCACACCATCTACGCCGGGCGTCGCGAACGCATCCTCACGCGCATCGCAGGTGACCTGTCACCCTGGCTCGAAGCGATCCCGAGCACGGCGGGTTTCCACATGGTGCTTATGTGCAAAGTGCCTATCGATATGCCATTGCTGATTGAACTGGCGAAAAAGGTCGAAGTCGGGCTGTATTCCATCGATACCTTTTACTACCAGCGGGCCCCACAGGCCGGGCTTCTCATGGGGTTTGGCGCCATTGAAACCCTGGACATCGACACCGCGCTGGACCGCTTGCGCGACATTTTTCAGCAAATCGCCTGAGCGATTGGTCTGGGTTTTTATCCGGCAATTGGCTATTGGCGGTCCGCAAGTGCAGGCCTATCCTCGTAAGCGTTATCCCTCAATGAGCAGGATTCGTCCGGCCTGATTCAGGAGTGTGAGCAATGTCCAACGAAGTGATCAACACCGTAAAGGTGCAGGCCGTAGCCGGCCGCTCGGACGAACTGGGTAAGCAACTGCAAAAGATTGTCGAAACCCTGCGTGAACAATCGGGCTGCGAATCCTATATGGTCGACCGCTGCCCCGAGGACAGCAACCGCTGGAACGTCAGCGCCCGCTGGCAATCGGAAGCGGCCATGCAATCGCATTTCAACACCCCACAGGCGCAAGGTTTCATCGACCTGATCGATTGCCAATTGGCGAACGCCGTGGACTTCAACAGCTTCCCGATCCGTTAAACACCCCCCTGTAGGAGCCAGCTTGCTGGCGATAGCATCACCGCGGTGTACCTGATGCACCGCGGTGATGCTATCGCCAGCAAGCTGGCTCCTACAGGCGATCCATTCACCTCGGTGTGCCTGATGCACTGCGGTGATGCGATCGCCGGCAAGCCGGCTCCTACAGGCGATCCATTCACCGCGGTTCGCCTGATGCACTGCGGTGATGCAATCGCCGGCAAGACGGCTCCTACAGGTTTTGCATCGCCTTGCGTAAATCCGGATTGGTCCCCTGACCTTCTGCTGAATTGGCTGTTTGATTGCGGTCACTGGCGGACTAACGTTGTTTGCGACAACTAACCCCCCGCAGGTGATGAATCATGAAAGTTTTGCGTTTATTGGCCACCCCGCTTGCCGTCCTCGCCCTGAGCGTTTCTGCCTCGGCATTCGCCCACGACCCTTCGGAAAAAGTCACGATTCTGCAAGATGAAGTACTGAAGAACGTCCCGGGCAAAAAAGCGCTGATGATCGAAGTCGACTACAAGCCGGGCCAGTCCTCCATCGCCCACAAGCACGAAGGCACCGCGATGGCGTATGTGATTTCGGGCTCGATCACTTCCCAGGTGAAAGGCGAGCAACCGAAAACCTACAAGGCTGGCGAGTACTGGTATGAAGCCGCCGGTTCGGAGCATCTGGTCTCGAAAAATGCCAGCGCAACCAAGCCGGCCAAACTCCTGGTGTTCATGGTGTTGTCCCCCGACGAGAAAGTGTTGATCCCATTGGAAAACTGATAGCTGAACGTACAGCCATAAATAAACAGGCCCGAATCGAAAGTTCGGGCCTTTTTATTGCCCGACGCAATTAGCCGACAACTTTTAAACCAAACAATACTATTGGTCACCTGACAAGTTCATGAATTGGCTATTTCATTCAGCCGCCACAGGTTTAGTCTGAAGTCACTGCCGACACCGGCAACTTTAACTTCCGACTCAAGTTGTTTCACTGGAGAAACACCCATGAAACTTGCACTTGTCAGCACCTTGTCGTTTGCCGCTGTTTTAACCGGCTGCTCAATTCCCACTGCACCGACGGCAGTTTCTTCACTCGACGGTATTTTCAGCGCACCCGTCGGCCGCAGCAGCGCCACCCATGTCGCCAGCGGCGGTCAGGTCTCGCTGGGCATCGTCTACAGCCGCAACACCCAGACCAACCGCGCCTACCTGCAGGACTATCAGGCCAATGCCGGCACCGGTTTCGGCCAGAGCCTGCTGGTGCAACCGATTCATGATGCCTATGTCGCCACCTCCAAACCCGACCTGGCGGTGGATTGGGTCAAGGCCTCGTTGCAACGCCAGTTCGGCTCGGTCACGGTGTACCCGGACATGCAAAGCCTCAGGGCGGCGAAACCGGACGTGGTCGCGATTATCGACACCCGCAGCCAATTGATCACCTCGCGCAGTTCGGACATCAAGGCCGATGTAAGTGCAGACTTTTATGATGCCAACTTCAATTACATCGGGACTGCACAAGGGCATGACGCCAAAGCATTGAGCCCGGTGTGGGCGGACTATAAACGCAGCGAAGAGATCGTGGCGGATATTAATGAACAGCAGAATGTACAAGTTCGGGCATTGCAGAAGTTTGACCAGTCGCTCAGTAATTTATTGACCGGGCCGACAGATAAAGTGTCGATGATTGATAATAAAGCTGGCTGGAAGTTGTATTGAGGCAGATGGCCCATCGCCAGCAAGCCGACTCCTACAGATTTTATGTCGTTCGCAGCCCCAGTGATCGACACAAAACCTGTAGGAGCCGGCTTGCTGGCGATGAGGCCCGCCCGGACACCACAATCCTCCAGACAAAAAAAAGCCCCGCATCTCTCAATGCGGGGCTTTTTCATTCAGCGACTGATCAGGCCGCCGGTTCCAGCTCGGCACTGGCGGTGACAGCAGCGGCAGGCACCACCGCTTGCCCGCTCAACGCCAGGTCCAGCAACTCACGGTTGGCTACCGCATACATCGCGTAGTCAGTACCGCTCGCTGCACGGATTTCCACCAGCATGGCGCGCCAGCGTTCGATCATGCCTTCGTTCTCTTCCATCCACAGCGCCAGGCGTGTTTCCACATCCTGAGTGCCGCCGCCCTGTTGCAGGACAGAGATGGTGATCGCACGTTGCTGCCAGTCGACGTCATCGCGGAACGCTTCACGGGCCAGGGCCTGCCAGTTGTTTTCAACCGGCAGAGCGCTGATCTGTTGCAGGTACCAGGTGACGTCCAGCGCGCTGCCCACGGCGAAGTAGGCCTTGGCCACGTCCGCAGGGTTCTGGCCGGTCACGTCGGAGGCCTCGATGATCGGCAGCAGCGTGTACAGGTGCGAAGTACCAGCCACCATGCGCGCCAGCAACTCCGGCACACCGGCTTCGACGTACGCCTGATAACGGGACTGCCAGTTTTCGTGGATCTCGCCGCTCAGCAGTTCGTCGAGCTTGAGACCCAGCTCCTTCAGGTGCGGACCGAAGTGCGCAACGTCACGGGCAGCGTTCTGCTCGTTGCGGCGGGCACGCAGGAACCAGCGCGTAGCGCGACGGCCCAGACGCATCAGCTCGTCCATCAGCTCCAGTTGTACGTCAGCGGAAACCTGGTAATCCAGGGCTTCGATCTGACGGAACCAGTGCGGGAGGTGGAAGATGTCACGCACGATCACGTACGCACCGGCCACGTTCGCCGGGCTCATGCCGGTCGACTCTTTGAGTCGCTGAACGAAGGTGATGCCCATGTGGTTCACCAGATCGTTGGCGATCTGGGTGCTGACGATCTCGCGCTTCAGACGGTGACGACGCATGGCCTCGGAGAACTTGCTCACCAGTGTTGGCGGGAAAGCGGTTTCCATGTCGCGGGTCAGGTAGTCGTCGTCCGGTACACGGGAGTCGAGCAACTGCGCCTTGAGGTCGATCTTGCTGTAGGAGATCAGCACCGACAGCTCGGCACGGGTCAGGCCGTGGCCTTCCGCGAGGCGTTCGTTGATCGCGTCTTCCGACGGCAGGAACTCGATGGCGCGATCCAGCTTGCCACGGCCTTCCAGATCGTTCATCAGGCGCTTGTATTCGGCAATCCGCACGAAGGCACGGCGGGCCGCCAGGGACAGGGCCTGAGTCTGCTTGTAGTTGTTGCCCAGCACCAGGCTGCCGACTTCGTCGGTCATGCTCGCCAACAACTGGTTACGTTGCTTGTCGGTCATGTCACCGGCGTGAACCACTTCGTTCAGCAGGATCTTGATGTTCACTTCGTGGTCGGAGCAATCCACGCCACCGGCGTTGTCGATGAAGTCGGTGTTGGAACCGCCGCCATTGAGGCCGAATTCGACACGACCCAATTGGGTCATACCGAGGTTACCGCCCTCGCCCACGACTTTGCAGCGCAGTTCGTTGCCGTTCACGCGCAGCGCATCGTTGGCCTTGTCGCCGACATCGGCGTGGCTTTCGCTGCTGGCTTTGACGTAAGTACCGATACCGCCGTTCCACAACAGGTCTACCGGTGCCTTGAGCAAGGCATTCAGCAGTTCGGTCGGGGTCAGCTTGTCGGCCTGAATGTCGAAGCGCTCTTTCATCTGCGGGGAAATCGCGATGCTTTTCGCGCTGCGCGAGAAGATCCCGCCGCCTTCCGACATGATGCTGGTGTCGTAATCCGACCATGCCGAACGCGGCAGATCGAACAAGCGCTGACGCTCGGCGAAGCTGTTCGCAGGCTCTGGGTTCGGGTCGATGAAGATGTGCAGGTGGTTGAACGCTGCGACCAGTTGCAGCTTGTCGGACATCAGCAAGCCGTTACCGAACACGTCACCGGCCATGTCGCCGACGCCAACCACGGTGATGCTGTCTTCCTGGACATTGATGCCGCGTTCGCGGAAGTGACGTTGTACGCCAACCCACGCGCCTTTGGCAGTGATGCCCATTTTCTTGTGGTCGTAACCGGCAGAACCACCGGAGGCGAACGCGTCACCCAGCCAGAAACCGTAGTCGATGGCGATGCCGTTGGCGATGTCGGAGAAGGTTGCAGTGCCCTTGTCCGCAGCGACCACCAGGTACGGGTCATCGTCGTCATGACGCACGACGTTGGCCGGCGGTACCAGTGCGCCGTCTTTCAGGTTGTCGGTGATGTCCAACAGGCCCGAAATGAAGATGCGGTAGCAGGCGATGCCCTCGGCCGCGATCTCGTCACGGCTGCCGCCCAGTGGCAGGCGACGCGGCAGGAAGCCGCCCTTCGCGCCGACGGGCACGATGACCGAGTTCTTCACTTGCTGGGCTTTTACCAGGCCCAGGACTTCGGTACGGAAGTCTTCTTCACGGTCAGACCAGCGCAGACCGCCGCGAGCCACGTTGCCGAAGCGCAGGTGCACGCCTTCGACGCGAGGCGAGTAGACGAAGATTTCGAACTTCGGAACCGGCTTCGGCAGCTCTGGGATCTGGTGCGGGTTGAACTTGAAGCTGAAGTAGGACTTGTTCTGACCGTGGGCATCGGTCTGGTAGAAGTTGGTCCGCAGGGTCGCTTTGATCAGGTCGAGGTAGCGACGCAGGATGCGGTCTTCGTTCAACACCTGGACGTCGTCCAGTGCTGCCAGAATCGCGTGTTCCAGACGTTGCTGCTTGTCTTCCAGATCATCGGTGGCCAGCTTGCGCGCCAGGTAGAAACGGGTCTTGAACAACCGGGTCAACTCGCGAGCGATGTCGGTGTGGTTGTTCAGGGTGCTGGCGATGTAGCCGAGGTCGAAGCCCAGGCGAATCTGCTTCATGTAGCGTGCGTAGGCACGCAGCAGCGCAACATCGCGCCATGGCAGGCCGGCGGTCAGTACCAGACGGTTGAACGCATCGTTCTCGGCATCGCCACGCACGATGTGGACGAAGGCGTCCTGCAAGGTGTCGTTGAGTTGCTGGATGTCGAGTTCCAGGCCTTCGGCGGCGGTGAACGCGAAATCGTGAATCCAGAACTCGCGGCCATTGTTGTGACGCAGGCGATACGGGAACTCACCCAGCACACGCAGGCCGAGGTTTTCCAGAATCGGCAACACGTCGGACAGGGCCAGCGGGGTGTCGGCGTGATACAGCTTGCAGTGCAGCTCGCGCTGGCCGGAGACCTGACCCAGCGGCTGATAGAAGCTCATCACCAATGGATTTTTTTCGTTCAGGCTCAGCAGGTGCTGCATGTCGACCACAGCCGAATGCGCAGCGAAACGCTCGCGGTAACCGGCCGGGAAGCCTTTCGGGAAGTCCGCCAGCACGTTGGTGCCGTGGGCTTCGCCGAAGCTTTCCACCACCAGGCTGGCGTAGTCGTCCTGCCAGCTGCGGCAGGCCTGGATCACTTCGTTTTCCAGTTGCAGCGGGTCGATGTCCAGACGGTTCTTCGGATCGACGCGCAGAATCAGTTGCACGCGGGCCAGTACGGACTCGGAGAAGAAGGTCCAGAACTCGCAGTCCGAGGCTTTCAGGCGATCCATCAGCACTTGCTGGATCTTCTGGCGCACTTCGGTGGAGTAGATGTCACGCGGCACGTAGGCCAGGCAGTAGCAGAAACGGCCGTACGGGTCTTTGCGCAGGAACACGCGAATCTTGTTGCGCTCCTGGATCTGCACGATCGACATCACGGTGCTGAACAGCTCGTCGACCGGGGTCTGGAACAGGTCATCACGCGGCAGCACTTCGACCACCTGCGCCAGTTCCTTGCCCAGGTGAGCCTTGGCCTGGAAGCCGGAACGGCGTTCGATCTCTTCGACCTTGCGGCGGATGTACGGAATGACCCGCACGCTCTCGCCATACACCGACGAGGTGTACAGGCCCATGAAACGGCATTCCTTGATGACCTTGCCGTCGGCGTCGATCTCGCGGATCGACACGTAGTCCGGGTAAGCCGGACGGTGTACACGGCTTGGGTGCGCAGCCTTGGCGAACGACAGCAGGGTCGGTTCGCGCAGGTAGTTCACGGCGTAGTCTTCGATGCGCAGGTCATCGTAGGTCAGGCCGGTGCGCAGCAGTTTGGTCAGGCCGAGGAAGGAATTCTGGTCGTAAACGATGTGGCCGCCATCGGCTTCATCCTGAACCACGAACTCTTCGTAGCCGAGGAAGGTGAAGTGGTTGCCCACCAGCCATTCCAGGAAACTTTTGATTTCAGCTTTTTCTTCGCCGTCGACCGCAAATTTGCTGTTGTCGAGGCCGGTCAGGATTTCCTGGACCTTGGCTTTCATCGGCTCGAAATCGGCGACCGCGACGCGGACTTCACCGAGAACCTGTTCCAGCTCTTTGCCCAGGACATTCAGTTCTGCGGTGTTCGCGCAACGGTCGATTTCCAGGTACATCAGGGATTCTTGCAGGATCCCTTCGCCCTGGGTGCCTTTAGGCAGGATCTCCAGCAACTCGCCTTTGCTGCCGCGACGCACGCTCAGCACAGTGGTTTGCAGGGTATGAATGCTGTAGCCGCGACGGTTCAGCTCGGTGCGCACCGAGTCCACCAGGAAAGGCAGGTCGTGGTGCAGCACTTCGACCGCGGTGTGAGTCGACTGCCAGCCGTGGCGTTCGTAATCAGGGTTGAAGACGCGAACCTGCGGTTGCGCGTGATCGAAGCGCTCAAGCAGGCGCCACGCAGAAAGGGTGCAGCCGGCGAGGTCGGACAGCCGACGCTGGGTCAGCTCGTCAAGGGAAATGATGCCGAAGAATTGTTCAGCGAACAGCGCCACTTGTGGCAGTGCCTGTTCACTGATGTGCTGCGCCAGTGCCGCTTGCAGTTGGTGCTGGAAGTCGGCTTTGCTGGCTGCGGTGAAGAACGCCATCTGTGGTACTCCGCTTGGGCTTGTTATTGATGGAAGCGTCGCGTGCAAAACCCCTTTCGGGGCGATCCGTCACCCGGTTCCTGATTCTCGGGCAGAGGAAACAGGGTGACAGGTGGGTGAAGCTGGACGAGACACTCGGGTCACATTCACCTTCCATGAATGGGCATCTGCAAAAACGACTCTGCGATCAATTGCACAATGTCTTTACAGGTATCCATTCGATGCGCAGCTTAACCAGTGCGGCAAGGCCTGTGCTTGCGGTGCTGCGACATATTCGGTCATCGGTACGCAGCGCATCGGATAACACTAGCAGCCGTGTAGGAAATTGGGCGTTTTGTGCTCGGATTTCGGGTACGTTCGTGCCAGAAATGACCAGCTACACCCTGATTGTTCACGACACATCTTCTGACCGTCACTTGAGCAGAAATTCCTCAGAGTTGCAGGCGCGCCCCTGAATATGTCTGCCTCCTCGACTAACAGCTAGTCATCACGAGTAAAATCAGGCTTTCTTGACGGGGTTCCTGATCTCACTTGCCGATGCCACATTGTTATCTTTACCTCGAGGCTGAAAATATTCTGGAATATAAGGTTTGCCTTCCTTCAAAACTCCAAACCGCGCAGGAACGTCGACATAACCGGAGGACATAGGTAGATCCAAGCTCCAGACTATTCCTGAGTAAGCTTTTACAGGCAGCCCTGTAACATCAGAAAATTCTTGAGCAAAAGAAACAGATCGGGGACTGATGAACGAAGGAACATCAGCACTAAAACACATCACGAGACGTATATTTTTATAGTCTTCAAATTTCACACCTAGCTTTTCAACTCGATGCTTTAAGCTCAATGGTGAGTCAATCGAAAACTTGCCTGAATGGTAATAACCAATACGCCCCCATGCCCCTTTATCGTAAGTCTCGGCATACCATGATAAGTATCTTTTATCAGTCGACCGCTTTCTCCAAACCATGTTACTGATACTTCTTTGTGCGAAACAAACATCCGCCGACCACCAGAATTCACAAAAGAGCCAACACCTCCTGACGGGTCTACCCGATTCACTGGATCGCCCTGACAATAAGAATAGGTATTCAACCCACCCTCACCAAACGGACTCAATTTGTCCGGACTATTAAATCGCATCAGCAACGGATTAAACGCTCTATACCCATTACCCAATAAGTAATGCCCCGTCACTGATTCCGTTCGTTGACCATTGAAACGTGGCAAGCTGGTCAACCCACTTTCACAGTGGTGATATCCATAGGGTGAGTAGGCGATGGGTCGTTGATGGTTTACCAGTAGGGTATTGAGTACAGAACGCTGCTGATCCATGGCCAGCAACGTATTGTCGAGTCCGTCGCTGTCGCGCCGTTGCTGCGCAAGCAAATGATCTCCGTGCTGGACGATTGAAACCTGTTCGCCGCCCCCAATTTCTGAGACCAATCGACTTTCACAGTAGAAGCGCTGTCGATCGACACTACCCTGCCGACAATGGCGGGCAAGCCGATCCAGTGCATCGTATTGATAACGGATTTGAGTGGTTTGTTTATGTAACATGGCCTGAGCTCCAATAAATCAGTATAGGGGGCGTTTACTGCTATCAAGCGCTTTTTCAACTATGCTCCAACACGTCTAACCGGACGCTTAATCTTATCAAACACAACGGGCCGATACTGCACACCATACCGCTTCAGTGAACTGTCTTTTTTTGCGATCCCAAAATAGTAAAACCCCTCATAAACTTCGCCAATTTTCAGGTTTTCGAAAACCTTACCCGTATTGATCGTTTGAATCCTCCCTGAATAAGCTTTAACCGGGCGTTTCGCAAGCCGATTAATACTTTCAGCAAATGAAATATCTTCTATGCCAAATGAATTTTTTTCAATATCCGCCGAATGACACGCCGCAATTCTTATACTCTCAAATTTTGAGACATCAACCCCGTTGCGCTTAGCAAGCTTTAGCAAATCCAAACCAGTAAAATCACCCTTCACGCCCCCTGGAAAACCATGGGCATCAAAGGTAAGCCTGGAACCGCCCTTGTAAACATCTTCAAATGTAAAAACACCTTCAGAGAGCCTTGTCACATTCGATACAGGCTTAAGTTTTATCCCGAGTTCATATGAGGCGACCACTGCGGGAGCCTTCTTCAAAAACTGACTTAATGAAGAAGCAAGATGCCCCGTAGGATCACTCCTATTAATCGGATCTCCCAGACAGTACGCATAAACATTCAACCCGCCCACTCCAAATGGACTAAAACTATCTGGGCTGTTAAATCGCATCAGAATAGGGTTAAACGCTCGATAGCCGTTACCCAACAAATAGTGCCCCGTCACGGGGTCCGGTAGCTGACCGTTGAAGCCCGGTAAACCGCTACCAAAAGAATGATGACCGTAGGGAGCGTAGGCCGAGGAGCGTGGATTTTTTGTATCGAGGGTATAAAGCACAGAGCGTTGCAGGTCCGCGGCCAACAGCGTGCTTTCAAACCGACCCTCTTTTTGCTGCTGTTGCGCCAGCAGTTGGTCGCCGTGCTGCACGCCTGATTGGTGCTCCTCACCCTGGATCTCGGTAGTCAGGCGATTTTCGCAATAAAAGCGTTGGCGCTCGCAGCGAGCCGGCTGTCTGTGGCTGGTCATTCGATCCAGTGCATCGTATTTATAGTGGATGAAAAACCGATCCAGTTTGCCGATCATCGTTAAACCCTCCAGGAGCCCGGAATTATCGATGGCTTAGGCAACTGATAGCCACTAGCAGAACTGATAGGGCTCCCAAACGCGACCCAGCAAAAAACCGCCAACACTGGCAAAATCCCCCTTTGCCTGCCAACACCGCGCCCAGCGCCAGGACTGCTCAAATGCAAATGACCACCTCCCTCTTGATCGTCAACCCGTGCGACGAGGAAGAAGACAACATGGCCATGCTCGCCTGCCACAGCGATCAGGGTGAAATGTTCCTGATGAGCCGCTACCCGGACGAGGACGAGCTGGAGATCACCCTTGATGGCGAGCCTTCAACGCTGGACGGCGTGAAAGTGACGCTGAGCCCTACTCGCTTGCTGATCGAAATCGCGGCGGCGGATGCGGATGCGTTGAATGGGGATGATTCGCTGGAGATTACGCACAGCACGGATGCGGGTGATTTGGCGGAGGTGGAAGAAACGTTGCAGAACATTCTCAAGGGTACCGGCACTTACATAAGCCAGATTGCCTGACAGACCGCCATCGCCGGCAAGCTAGCTCCTACAAGGATTCGTGTCGAACGCAGATCAACTGTAGGAGCCGGCTTGCCGGCGATGGCGTCCGCAAGGACGCAAAATCCCCAAAACAATATCGATATCCCGACCCTGCGCACATTTGCACAAAATGCCGTTAGTCGCCGCCCCCCGCGATAGATTAAAGTAACGCCCCCAGCCCTGGCGTTATTCGAACGTCTTCGGTCACCCTTTCCAGGAACAGTCATCGATGGAACATCGTGAAGCGCTGCTCGCGCTGCGAACCTTTCTTTCAACGCAGATTCTCGGCCAGGAAAAACTCATCGAGCGCTTGCTCATCGCCCTGCTTGCCGACGGCCACATGCTGGTCGAGGGTGCTCCCGGCCTGGCCAAGACCAAGGCCATCAAAGAACTCGCCGAAGGCATCGAAGCCCAGTTCCATCGCATCCAGTTCACCCCTGACCTGTTGCCTGCCGACATCACCGGCACGGAAATCTATCGCCCGGAAACCGGCAGCTTCGTGTTCCAGCAAGGCCCGATCTTCCATAACCTGGTATTGGCGGACGAAATCAACCGTGCTCCGGCCAAGGTTCAGTCGGCTTTGCTTGAAGCCATGGGCGAGCGTCAGGTCAGTGTCGGGCGCAGCACCTACGAGCTGTCGCCGCTGTTCCTGGTGATGGCCACGCAAAACCCGATCGAGCAGGAAGGCACTTACCCACTGCCCGAAGCGCAGCTGGACCGCTTCCTGATGCACGTGAAAATCGGCTTCCCGGACGCCACCGTCGAGCGCCGCATCCTGCAACAGGCCCGTGGTGAAGCCTTGAACGGTGAAACCAAACCCGAGCGCCGGGTCAGCCAGCAGGCCATTTTCGCCGCCCGCAAGGAAATCCTCGGTCTGTACATGGCCGACGCCGTGGAGGAATACCTGGTGCAACTGGTCATGGCCACGCGCACGCCGGCCAAGTTCGACCCGGAGATGGCCGAGTGGATCGCCTACGGTGCCAGCCCGCGCGGTTCGATTGCCCTCGACCGCTGTGCCCGCGCCCACGCCTGGCTGGCCGGTCGCGACTTCGTCAGCCCGGAAGACATTCAAGCAGTGCTGTTCGACGTCTTGCGTCACCGCATCATTCTGTCCTTTGAAGCCGAAGCCGCTGGCATCGACCAGGACCGGGTGGTCCAGCGGATTCTCGACGTCGTAGCCGTCGCTTGACCCCGATGAACGCCATTCTGCCGCCCGAGCCGGGCATCCGCGTCAGCCTCGCCGAGCTGATCGAGATGCGCCATCGTGTGCGTGAAGTGCAGCTGTTTTCCACGCCGAGCCAGCGCAGCCCACTGATCGGCCTGCACCACTCCAAGCTGCGTGGCCGTGGCGTCGACTTCGATCAGGTGCGGGTCTATCAGGCCGGCGACGACGTACGCAGCATCGACTGGCGCGTCACCGCCCGAACCCAGGAACCGCACACCAAGCTGTTCCACGAAGAACGCGAGCGGCCGATTTTCATCATGGTCGAACAGAGCCGACGGCTGTTTTTCGGTTCGGGGCTGATGTTCAAATCGGTGCTCGCCGCCCAGGCCGCCAGCCTGATCGGCTGGGCCGCGCTCGGCCATAACGATCGAGTCGGCGGGCTGGTGTTCGGCGATAACGAACACTACGAAATCAAGCCCCGGCGCAGCAAACAAAGCCTGCTGCAATTTCTCAACCGGCTGGTGCGTGTCAATCAATCGTTGCACACCGAAAGCGAGCAGAACCGCGATTCCCTCAACCTGGCCCTGCGTCGTGCCCGGGAGGTGCTGCGCCCCGGCAGCCTGGTGATCGTGATCTGCGACGAGCGCGCGCTGACTGAGGGCTCCGAGCAGCAACTGAGCCTGCTGTCGCGCCATTGCGACCTGTTGTTGCTGCCACTGTCCGACCCACTGGACCACGCCCTGCCCGCTGCGGGCCTTTTGCGCTTTGCCGAACGCGGCGCGCAACTGGAACTCGACACGCTGAATTTCGACCTGCGCCAGACCTACCGCGCCCAGGCCGAAGCACGCATCGCCCATTGGGAATTGCTCGCGCAAAAACTGCGGGTGTTGTTGATGCCCCTGAGCACCCAGAGCGAGATGGTCGAACAACTGCGCGAGTACCTGAACCCGCAAAAACCGGGGAAATATCGATGAGCAGCCTCGATCAACTGCAACCGCTGATTTCCCCGCCGCCGATTGGCTTTTGGCCACCGGCACCGGGCTGGTGGTTTTTGCTGTTGTTACTGCCGCTGATCGGATTCGGCCTGTGGAAGGCGCGGCGTTTCCTGCCGAACAAGCGCCCCATCGTGCGCGCCGAACAACCGCTGGACCCGGTGCGCATCGCCGCACTGGCCGAACTGGCGCTGATGCCCAAGCCCTACGACGGCGCACCGGCCGGTGCCTGGCTCCAGCAACTCAATGGCTTGCTCAAACGCCTGTGCCGCAACCATTACCCCTACAGCCAGAGCCACACCCTCAACGGGCGCAAATGGCTGGCGTTTCTCGACAACCGTTGCCCGGCAGCCGGGCTGACGCGCTGGATGGTACTGGTCGAAGGCGCCTACAAACCCGAATGCAAACTCGACGACAAGGCCATCGCCGGCCTGACCCAAGCCGTCGACACGTGGATTCGCAAACATGTTTGAGTTCGCCTGGCCGTGGATCTTCGCCTTGCTGCCGCTGCCGTGGTTGATGCGCATCGTGTTGCCGGTGGCCGACAGCGGCGAACCGGCGCTAAAAGTCAGTTTCCTCAGTGACCTCGAAGGCCTCGCCCGACGCCGTGCCCGGGCCAACTTGCCAGCCTGGCGGCAACAAGCGCCGTTCATCCTGCTGTGGCTGTTTTTGCTGATCGCCGCAGCGCGCCCGCAATGGCTCGGCGAACCGTTGCCGATTGCCGCCAGTGGCCGTGATCTGCTGGTGGCGGTGGACGTTTCCGGCTCCATGGATTTCCCTGACATGCAGTGGCAGGACGATGAGGTCAGCCGCCTTACGCTGGTGCAACATTTGCTCGGTGATTTTCTCGAGCGACGCGAAGGCGACCGTGTCGGCCTGATCCTGTTCGGCAGCAGAGCGTACCTGCAAGCACCGCTGACCTTTGACCGGCGCACCGTGCGGGTCTGGCTCGACGAAGCGCGCATCGGCATCGCCGGCAAAAACACCGCCATCGGCGACGCCATCGGTCTCGCGCTCAAACGCCTGCGCCTGCGTCCGGCACAAAGCCGTGTGCTGATTCTGGTCACCGATGGTGCTAACAACGGCGGCGAAATCGACCCGTTGACCGCAGCGCGGCTGGCGGCCAAGGAAGGCGTGAAAATCTACCCGATCGGCATCGGCGCCGATCCCGAGCAAAGCGGCACCGCAGGATTCCTCGGCATCAACCCGAGCCTGGACCTCGACGAGCCTGCGCTGAAGGCCATCGCCGCCGCCACGGGCGGCCAGTATTTCCGCGCTCGCAACGGCAAGGAATTGCAAACGATCAAGGAAACCCTCGATCAACTGGAACCCGTGACCCAGCAACCGACCCAGGCCCGCCCGGCGCAGGCGTTGTATCACTGGCCGTTGGCGATGGCGCTGCTGTTGAGCCTATTGCTGGTGGCGCGCGAACGCTGGCCGGATAACCCGTTGCAGCGCCTGTTTACCAAGGATCTGTTCTTGCAAACGCAACTGCCTGACTGGCGCCAGCGACTCAAGCGCCTGCGCCTGCGGAGGCGCCGATGAGTGCACTGTGGCCTTACTGGTTCCGCCCCTGGTGGCTGCTGCTGTTGCCGCTGCTCGGCTGGTTGCTCTGGCAACTCTGGCATCGACAGAAGCGCGTCGGGCGCTGGCAGATGATTCTGCCGCCGGCCTTTCATTCCGCGCTGCTCAGTGGCGGCAACGGTCGCGACAGCAAATTGCCGTGGGTCGCCCTCGGTGTGGCGTGGCTGCTGACGATTCTGGCGCTGTTGGGGCCTAGCTGGGAGCGCGTCGAGCAAGCCAGTCAGAAACCGGCCGACCCGCTGGTGGTGATCCTTGAGCTGACCCCGGAGATGCTCGCCACAGACGTGACGCCAAACCGGCTGGAACAGGCCCGGCGCAAGCTGTTCGACCTGCTGCAAAACCGCAGCGACGCCCAGACCGCCATCGTCGTCTACGCCGGCAGCGCACACACGTTGGTGCCGCTGTCGGATGACCTGTCTACCAGCCGCAATCTGCTGGAGGCGCTCAAACCGTCGTTGATGCCCCAGACCGGCCATCGCGCCGATCTCGCGGTGACCAAGGCCCTTGCGCTGCTGAATCAGGCCGCGCTGGGTGACGGCCGGATTCTGCTGATCGGTTCGTCCCTGACCGAACTGGAACGCGAAGGCATTCAACAGGCGCTCGACGGCAAGTCGACCCGGTTTTTGATGCTCGGCATCGGCACCGCCGAAGGCGCACCGATCACTCAGGAAGATGGCAGTTTCCTCAAGGATGATCAGGGCGCGATTCTGGTGCCGCACCTCGACGAGCCGAACCTGAAAGCGTTCGTCAACGGCCTCGATGGCCGCTATCGCCACGCGCGCCTGGACGATGCCGACCTGCGCGCCCTCGGCTTGCTCGATGGCCCGCGCAACTTGCGCAATGACGGCCAGACCCTGCGTCTCGATAGCTGGGCCGATCAGGGTTATTGGCTGTTGTTGCCGCTGTTGCTGCTGGCGGCCTGCGCCGGTCGACGCGGCTGGTTGCTCTGCCTGCCGCTGCTGTTCCTGTTGCCGCAGCCGAGCTATGCCTTCGACTTCGAAGACTTGTGGTTACGCCCTGACCAGCAAGGCCTGCATCTGTTGAAAAAGAAGCGTCCGGCCGAGGCCGCGCAACATTTCCAGGATCGGCAATGGCAAGGCGTGGCGCTCTACGAGGCCGGCGACTACAGTGGCGCCGCCCAGCGGTTCGCCGAAGGCAATGATGCCCACGCCCACTACAATCGTGGCAACGCCCTGGCCAAAGGCGGTGAGTTGGAAGCAGCGCTGGATGCTTACGATCAGGCACTGGAGCGGCAACCGGATCTGCGCCCGGCGCAGACCAACAAGGCCTTGGTGGAAAGCTTGATCAAGCAGAAAAACACGCCGGCACCCGTTGAACCGGACAAAACCGAAGGCGACGAGACCGGGACCCCGCAGGAGCCACCGCCGGGCGCAGCCACCCAACAGTCGAACAGTGGCGAACCGAAGTCCGATGCCCAGACCACGGCACCCGATGCAGAGCAGTCGGATACGACACCGGCGCGCCCCGGCACCAATGAGGTGCCCGGCAGCGAGTTGGGCGATGAACAAAGCACCACCCCGCCGCTGCGTCCTGCCAGCGATACCATCGATGGCGAACAGCGCCAGGCGCTGGAACAATGGCTGCGCAAGATCCCGGACGACCCGGGCGAATTGCTCAGGCGCAAATTCTGGTACGAACAGCAGCAACATCAGGATCAGGAAAAAACCCGATGACCCGCTTCACCGCTTTCATGCTTGCACTGTTTATCTGGACCGTTCAGGCCCAGGCTGCGCAACTGGTCGCCAGTGTCGACCGCAGTCGCCTGAACTCCGGCGAAACGGTCGAGCTGACCCTGGAGTCCAACGATGTCACCCAGTTCGGCAAGCCTGACCTGACGGCGCTGGAACCGCTGTTTGAAGTGCGCGGCACCCGTCAGGTCAACCAGTTGACGACCCTTAACGGCGGCAACGGCGCCACCACCCGCTGGATCATCACCCTGCTGCCTCGCCAGAACGGCAGCGTGGTGATTCCGTCGCTGCAACTGGGCGATGTGCAGAGCCAGCCGATCACCCTGCAAGTGGTCGAGAGCGAAACCCAGGACAGCACACAAAAACTGGCCCCGGTATTCATCGACGCCAGCCTCGATCAAAACAGCGTGTACGTGCAGGCCCAGGCGATCCTGACCTTGCGCATCTACCATTCCGTGTCGCTGTATGACGACAGCAGCCTGACTCCGTTGCAGATTCCCGATGCGCGCATCGAGCAGTTGGGCGAGTCGCGCACTTACGAAAAAGACATCAACGGCCTGCGCCATGGCGTGATCGAATTGCGCTACGCGATCTACCCGCAACACAGCGGCCAGTTGACCATTCCGGCGCAGATCTTCAGCGCTACGCTGGTGGACGCGCAGCCGGCCAAGGACGTCGAGTCCCAGGTGCCGAAATCCGGCAAATTGATGCGTGTCAGCTCGGTCGAACTGCCACTGACCGTCAAGCCGAAACCTGCCACTTACCCGGCTGACGTACCTTGGCTGCCGGCCCGCAGCCTGACCCTGAGCGAGAGCTGGAATCCGGAACCGGATCACACGCAAGTGGGTGACTCGCTGACTCGCAGCCTGATTTTGGAAGCCGAAGGTTTGGCCAGTTCACAACTGCCGCCATTGCCGGCCACCGACGTCAACGGCTTGCGGCGCTATCCTGATCAGCCGGTGCTGGTCAACCAGAATAGCGAGCGCGGCCTGATCGGCAGCCGCGAGGACCGTGAGGCGCTGGTGCCTGTCCAGCGAGGGAACGTCGAGTTACCGGCTGTGGATGTGGTCTGGTGGAACACCTTCGAAGATCATCTGGAACACAGCAGCCTGCCGGCGCGGACGCTGCAAGTGGCCAACAACCCGGGCTTGATGGTTGATACCCCGGCCGGTACGCCGCTGGTCATTTCCCCTGCCGACAATGAAGCGCTCTGGTGGTGGAAACTCAGCACCGTCATTCTCGCCTGCACCACCCTGCTGGGTTTCGGCCTCTGGTGGCGTGCCCGCTGGCAACCGGCGATCCTGCGCGCCGCCCAGACCGGCCCGAGCCCACGTACCGTGCTCGACGACCTCAAGCGCGCCTGTCAGGCCAACGACTCCCACGCCACCCGCCAGGCCCTCGACGCCTGGGCCCGGCAACAACCGGAAACCCTGGCCGACATGGCGGCGCGATTCGTGCCGTTGTCGGACGCGCTGGATGGTTTGAACGGGGCGTTGTACAGCGAAACCGGCCAGCATTGGCAGGGTGAAGAACTGTGGCGTGCGATCAAGGCGATCCCGATTGCCGAGCGGGTTCAAGACCCGGTCGGCGACAGCGGCCTGCCACCGCTCTACCCGAAGTAACCCCAATCCTGTAGGAGCCGGCTTGCCGGCGAAGCGATCCCGAGTTCCGCGTCGCGCTCAAGGCCGCCTTCGCGGGCAAGCCTCGTTCCTACAAGGCCTGGGGGCGGCGCGAATCCCTGTAGGAGCCAGGCTTGCCGGCGAAGGGGCCCTTGAGGTTGTGGCGGCCAGTTCCTGCAGTAGGTTTGGTGTCGCTTTACCCGTAAACTCTATCCCCTTTCGCCGCTGTCAATTTCCTCGCGGCCATCACCTTATTTCCTACGGAGCTCGCCTTGCGTCTGTTTCACACCTCCGACTGGCACCTTGGGCAGAACCTGCACGGCCAGGAACGCGATTTCGAGCACGGCTGTTTCCTCGATTGGCTGCTGCATCAACTGAAACTGGACCAGCCCGATGTGCTGTTGATCGCCGGCGATATCTTCGACACGGTCAATCCACCGGTCAAAGCCCAGGAGCGCCTCTACGATTTCATCGTCAGCGCCCACGAACAACAGCCGAAGCTGACCATCGTGATGATCGCCGGCAATCATGATTCCGGCTCGCGCATCGAATTGCCTGCACCGTTGATGCGCCGTTTGCGCACGCATGCGCTGGGTCGTGTGTTGTGGCTGGATGACGGCCAACTCGACGCCGAGCGCCTGCTGCTGCCACTGCCGGACGCCAAGGGTAAAACCGTCGCCTGGTGCCTGGCGTTGCCATTTTTGCGACCTGCCGAAGTGACCGGCGCACACCTGGGCGACAACTACCTGCGCGGGATCGGCCAGGTTCACGAATGGCTGATCGAAGCCGCCAACGCCAAGCGCAAGAAAGGTCAGGCGCTGATTGCCATCAGTCATGCGCACATGGCCGGCGGTTCGGTGTCCGAAGACTCCGAGCGCAGCCTGATCATCGGCAACGCCGAAGCGCTGCCCGCCAGTCTCTTCGGCCCGAGCATCAGCTACGTTGCCCTTGGCCACTTGCACAAACCACAGAAGGTCAACGGTGAAGAACGCATTCGCTACAGCGGCTCGCCGATTCCACTGTCGTTTTCCGAAATCGGTTATCAGCATCAGATTCTCGACGTCCGGCTCGACGGCGAAACCCTGGTCAGCGTCGAACCGAAACTGATTCCCCGCGCCGTCAACCTGCAACGTATCGGCCCGGCGCCTCTGGCCGACATCCTGCTACAACTGGGCGACCTGCCGAACATCGACTTGCTCGCCGACATTCAGCGTCAGCCGTGGCTGGAAGTGCGGGTGCGCCTCGACGAGCCACAACCGGACTTGCGCCATCAGGTCGAAACCGCCCTGCAAGGCAAAGCCGTGCGCCTGGTGCGCATCGCCGCTGAATACGCCGGCAACGGCAGCCGTGATGGCCTCGATGACGGTGCGACCCTGCTTGAACTGGACCAGCTCACGCCTCAGGAATTGTTCAGCCGCGCCTGGCAGGACAACTACGGCAGCGAGGTCGATGAGCAAACGCTGAAGGACTTCGCCGAGCTGTTGCAAGACGTGCAGATGGAGAGCGAACAGCCATGAAAATTCTCGCGATCCGCCTGAAAAACCTCGCCTCCCTGGCCGGGCCGTTTGAAATCGACTTCACCGCCGAACCGTTGGCCAGTGCCGGTTTGTTCGCCATCACCGGGCCGACCGGTGCCGGTAAAAGTACCTTGCTCGATGCCTTGTGCCTGGCGCTATTCGGCGCCGTGCCTCGGCTGAGCAACGCGCAAGTGTCGGCCAAAGCGCC
The DNA here is from genome assembly GCF_000282415.1 of Pseudomonas sp. GM60. Taxonomy (NCBI): domain Bacteria; kingdom Pseudomonadati; phylum Pseudomonadota; class Gammaproteobacteria; order Pseudomonadales; family Pseudomonadaceae; genus Pseudomonas; species Pseudomonas sp. GM60. Next base: position 23,549 of record NZ_AKJI01000065.1, on the reverse strand, counting down.
GGACGCCGACGGCGAAATCAGCACCGGTGACCCGCGCACGTTACTGCGTCGCGGTACGGGCGAAGGCTATGCCGAAGTTGATTTCGTCGGCATCGATGGCCGTCGTTACCGCGCGCGCTGGGAAGCCAATCGCGCCCGGGAAAAGGCCGGCGGCAAGCTGCAACACAGCCGTCAGAGCTTGCGCGACATCGATCTGGATCAACTGCTGGCCAGTCAGAAGGTTGAATTCAAGGTCCAGCTCGAAGCTGTCCTGGGCCTGAACTTCGAACAATTCACCCGTGCCGTGTTGCTGGCCCAGAGCGAATTCAGTGCGTTCCTCAAGGCCAACGACAACGAGCGCAGCGAACTGCTGGAAAAACTCACCGACACCGCGCTCTACACGCGTCTCGGCCGTCGCGCCTTCGACAAGGCCAAAGAGGCCCGTGAAGCGCACAAGCTGTTGCAGGATCAGGCCACCGGCGTCACGCCGCTGTCGACCGAAGCCCGCGCAGAACTGGATGAACGCTTCAACGAAGCACAACAGCAATTGAAGACTCAACAGGCGCAACTCAAACAGTTGGAGTTGCAACACACCTGGCTGAAAGAGCTGCGCCAATTGCAGGACGAGCAGCTCAGCGCCACCGAGCAACTGACCAGCGCCCGGCAGGATTGGGAAAACCTGGCCAGCGAACGCTTGAAGCTGACTCGACTGGAACAACTGGCACCACAACGGCACCAGTTCGCCCGTAAGACCGAACTGACCGCCCAGCTCACGCCGCTGGCCGCGCAGATTCAGCAGCACACCGGGCAAGAACAGGATCTGCAAACCCGTCAGACGCAACTCGAACACAGCCTCAGCGCGGCGCAAACCGCGCTGATCGAGGCACAAAGCCAACACACTTCAAGCACGCCACTGCTGCGCCAGGCCTTTGAGGCGCAAAGCACCCTCGCCCGCCTGATCAAGGACACCGGCCTCAGCGCCGACCTCAAGCAGCAAGCGGAGCGGGCCTGCTCCGAAGGCCAACAGACGATTCAAGGTTTGCTTGAGCAGCAGAACCGGGTTGCCGAGCGTCTGCAACGGATTGCCGCCGAACTTGAGCAAAGCACCCATCTGGCGCCGCTCAGCGATGCCTGGAACGCCTACCGCGACCGCTTGCAACAATTGATGCTGATCGGCAATCGATTGAACAAGGGGCAGGCGGAACTGGCCTCTCTGGAGCAGAACGCCACCCATGCCGCCGAGGAATTGGCGGCGCAAAAACAGAATCTGGAAGTGCTCTACAAAGAGGCCGGCGCCGAGCCTGATGCGGTGGCCGAACAGATCCAGCTGCTGGGCACTCTGTTGCAGGACAACCGCAAGCAACTGCGCGCCATTGAAGAGCTGACGCGACTGTGGACTGGCCAGCAGGAACTGGACAAGCGCATCGCCGAATTGCAGCAACGTCAAACCGTTGCCCAGCAGGAGCGCGACCGCCTGACCCAGGACGGGGTGAAGACCAAAAACGAATTGACCGTGGCCGAACAGACCCTGACGGTGACCCGCGAACTGCTGGAACGTCAGCGTCTGGCACGCAGCGCCAGTGTCGAAGAACTGCGCGAGCAATTGCAGGACGATCAGCCCTGCCCGGTCTGCGGCAGCCCGGACCATCCTTATCATCAACCGGAAGCGCTGCTGCAAAGCCTCGGCCGCCATGATGAAAGCGAACAGGCCAACGCGCAAAAAGCGGTGGATTCGCTCAAGGAAAAACTCACCGACCTGCGTACCGAAGTCGGCGGCGTGATTGCGCAACAGAAGGAATTGCTGCAACAGCAGGAACAACTGCTCGCTCAGCAGCAAAGCCTGGCACCGAGCCTCGATGCGCACCCGTTATCCGCGCAGCTTTTCACCCAGGACAGCGCCAAACGCGATGCCTGGTTGAACCAGCAAAACAGCCAGTTGAACCAAAGCATCACGCAGGACGAACAGCGCCAGACCGCCCTGCTCACCCTGCAACAGGACGCCACACGCCTGCAACAGCAACTGCGCAACGCCGAAACCGCGAGTCAGCAGGCGACCCAGCATCTGACCAACCAGCAACGCGAGTTGAGCAATGACCGTCAGCGCCTGGACGAAGAGCTGATCGCGTTCAGCACCCTGCTCCCGGCCGACACACTGGACGCCTTGCGCAACGAACCGGCTGCGACCTTCATGCAGCTCGACCGGCAGATCGCCCAGCGCCTGGAGCACCTCGACCAGCAACGCGATGAACTGAGCGAACAGCTACAACGCCAGCAGACGCTGGAGAAGGAACAGGATCGTCAACTGACCCGCGTCCAGCAGCTGGAAACAGCTCAGCGCCAGTTCACCACGCTCACCGAGCAGCAACAGGCTTGCCAGCAGCAACTGACGCAACTGCTCGGTTCCCACAGCAGCGCCGAACACTGGCAACAGCAACTGGATCAAGCCGTCGAACAGGCGCGCAATGCCCAGGCGACCGTCAGTCAGGAACTGCAATCGGTGCGCACGCACCTGGTGCAACTGGCTGCGGAACTGAAAGCGCAGCAAGACCGTCTGCTCGCCCTTGAAAGCGAAGATCGTGAACTGGGCCTGAAGATTGCCGACTGGCGCGCCTTGCATCCGGAACTGGATGACGGCGGCCTTGAGCACTTGCTGAGCGTCGACGACCAGCAGGTCAGCGAGTTGCGCCAACGGTTGCAGCACAACGAAAAAGCTATCGAACAAGCCAAGGTGTTGTTGCAGGAACGCGATAAGCGTCTGACCAGTCATCAGGCGCAGCACAACGGTAATCTCGATGCCGCGCAACTGGCCACCGCCCTGTCCGAGCTGCAAAACCAGTTTTCCGCCAGCGAGCACCGTTGCGCCGAACTGCGCGCCGAACAGGCAGAGGACCAGCGCCGGCAGAACGCCAATCAGGCCCTGGCGCAACAGATCGCCGACGCTTACAGCGAGTATCAGCGCTGGGCGCGCTTGAATGCCTTGATCGGCTCCGCGACCGGCGACACCTTCCGCAAGATCGCCCAGGCCTACAACCTCGACCTGCTGGTGCATCACGCCAACGTGCAGTTGCGGCAACTGGTGCGGCGCTATCGCCTCAAACGCGGCGGCAGCATGCTGGGCTTGCTGGTGATGGACACCGAGATGGGCGACGAGCTGCGTTCGGTGCATTCGCTGTCGGGTGGCGAGACGTTCCTGGTGTCGTTGGCCCTGGCATTGGGTCTGGCTTCGATGGCGTCGAGCACGCTGAAAATTGAATCGCTGTTCATCGACGAAGGCTTCGGCAGCCTCGACCCCGAATCCCTGCAACTGGCGATGGACGCCCTCGATGGCTTGCAGGCTCAGGGCCGCAAGGTCGCGGTGATTTCCCACGTCCAGGAAATGCACGAACGGATCCCGGTGCAGATCCAGGTCCATCGCCAGGGCAACGGCCTGAGCACCCTGGAGGTGAAATGACCACGCTGTACTCCTTCCGTCGCTGCCCGTACGCCATGCGGGCGCGGATGGCCCTGCGCTACTCGGACGTTGCCGTGAACATCGTCGAGGTCAGCCTGAAGGCCAAGCCTGCCGAGATGCTCGCACTGTCGAGCAAAGGCACGGTGCCGGTGTTGAGCGTCGACGGCCAGGTCATCGATGAAAGTCTGGCGATCATGCACTGGGCATTGGCGCAGAACGATCCGCAGGATTGGTTGCTCAAGGATGGTCCTGCGGGTCAAGCGCAGATCGCGGCGCTGATCGAAGAGAACGATCAGGTGTTCAAAGTGCATCTGAATCGCTACAAGTACGCCGAGCGTTATCCCGAGCAGCCAATGGCGCTTTATCGCAGCGAGGGTGAGGTGTTCTTGCGCAGGCTGGACGCGTTGCTGGAAGGCCGCGATTACTTGCTGGCGGTGCATCCGAGCCTGGCGGATGTGGCGTTGATGCCGTTCGTACGGCAGTTCGCCCATGTCGATCGTGAGTGGTTCGGGCAGACGCCTTACGTGCGGTTGCAGGCGTGGCTACAGCGTTTTCTGGAATCGGACCTGTTCACATCAATCATGAAAAAATGATCCCCCTGTAGGAGCCAGCTTGCTGGCGATGGAGTGTCAGTCGACGCAACTGTGCCTGACACACCATCGCCGGCAAGCCGGCTCCTACAGTGAGTGGTGGCGTATCAGGCGAACACTTCACACATCTGCAACACCGAGCAATCGACCTGGAACGGCCCGAAGAAATCGCCTTGGCGTTTGATCGGTGGATTACCGGCCAGCAGGCCCATGGCCTTTTCGGTTTCGATGCTGCGAGCGAGGTTGTGATTGGCTTCGATAGCGCGCGCCACGGAACCCGCCGAGGCTTGTCCGATGCCCAACAGTGATGAGCCATTGGTCATGAACGCCAGGAAGGCGATGACCCAGAGTTTGCCCCCTTTCATGCCCCTGTCACTCCCGCCACGTCTGCGTGATCGATCACGGCGTTTTGTGCGCGGTGCTCGAACTGAATGGCGGGATAAGCGACCTGAATCGGTGCGTCGATTTCGTGTTGCGATTGCGCGGTAATGCTGACAACCAACACCAGCGCCACGTAAAGACCGATGGCCAGGTAGGCGCCGTGTTTGGCAGAAGTGAGGATTGCGCTGGCCATGGTGTTCTCCGTGGGCATGTTTCAGTGCCCACAGAATCGATCAAAAAAGCTGTGATAACCACTCAGGGTTATCCATAGTCACCATCAGCTTCGTTGATCATTAAGCCAGTCTATTTCAGCCTTCGATAAAACTCATCATGCGCTCTCGGGCAGCGTCAGGCTCGCCTGGAACGGGCGTTGCGGCAGATAAAATGGGGGTTGAATAGAGGAACAGGAGTACCACGGCCAGACGCATCGCCATGCTGTCGATCCTTTTTATAGTAGAAGGAGTCAATAAATCAGCGTCAAATTTAAACTCATGGCCATGTGATATCAAGCGCAGCATTAATAGCAATATGATGCTGTCGTAAACGCGTTATGCAGGAGCGACATCACTCAGGCTTTCTCGAAGCTTTTCAGCTTGATCCGCGCAAGTGACTTCGCTCCTGCATAAAGGGTGCAGGGCTTGGCTTTCAGGCTTGGGTTTTGTGATCCAGGGCTGCGTAGAAGTTGGCGCTCTGTTGCAGGTATTTCTGGGTGTAGCTCTGGGCGTGGGATTTTTTGTCGCTGATTTCAACGTTGGCGCTGGCTGGCAGAGCAACGGTGGCAGAGATGGCGGATGCGGCGATAACAGAGAAGAGATTGAAGTTCATGGCGGTATTCCTCGGATTCAGTTGGCTTGCTTGCCCGGTGGGGCCGTGAAGCAAACTTAACTGCCGAGGCTGACGCCTTGAAATCTTTTGTAGCAGTAGCAGATATCAGCGTCATTAATAGAAGGATGCAGGCCCCATCAACCGGGGCCTGCGGCCTATTGACGCACCAGGAATTTCAGATCGCTCGGGGCATCCATCGGCAGTTTCTGCACGGTTTTACCCAGCAGGCCGCTCTTGGCATCGCGTTCGAGGACGACAATCTGGTTGCTCTTCTGATTGGCGATCAGCACGAACCTGCCACTCGGATCGAGGCTGAACTCGCGTGGGTGATCCCCTTCCACCGAACGACGTTGCAGCTCTTTGAGGTGCCCGGTCGCCGGGTCAATGGCAAACACCAGTAACTGATTGGCAGTGCCACGGTTGCTGACGTAGAGGAATTTGCCATCCTTTGATGCATGCAACGCTGCGGCGGCTTTGTCCGACGTCGGTTGCCCGGCCGCCAGATCGACCATTTGCGTTTGCTCAAGCGTGCCGTCCCGGTAATCGAACACCGCGACCTGCGCGCTCATTTCCATGGTCAGCCACGCGTGTTTGCCATCGGCGCTGAACAGCAAATGCCGTGGTCCGCTGCCGGGCGGCAACTGGACCGACGCGGGTGTGGCCGCGATCAACGGCAAGTCCGGGTTGGCCTTCGGATCGAAGCGATAGACAAAGATCTTGTCCGCGCCCAAATCATTGGAGAACACAAACTTGCCATCCGGCGAGGACACCGTCGAATGCACATGCGCCGACATCTGCCGCTCGGGGTTGACCCGGCTGGACGGATGACTGCTCATTTGCACCACGGGTTTGAGCGTGCCATCGGCGCCCACCGGCAACACCGCCAGCGTGCCGCCCGGGTCTTCACTCACGGAATAATTGCTGACGAACAGGTGGCTGGCATCGCCACTGAGGCTCGAATGGGTCGGCTCGTTGCCCAGGCTCCGGACCTGATTGATCAGGCGCAGCGCATGGGTTTTGGCGTCGATCGCATAACTGCTGACGCGCCCGACCGGGTCTTTTTGTCCCGGGCCGTTTTCGTTGACCACGAACAGGTGCCGCTGATCGTTGGACAGGGTCAACCAGGACGGGTTTTCGCTGTTGACCACTTGCAACGGCTTGGCGTCGAGCTGCCCGGTGGCGCTGTCGAAATTCAGGCGATAAATGCCCTGGCTTTGCCCTGCGGTGTAGGAACCCACGAGCAGTTGAAAGTCGTCGGCGGATGCGGCTTGAACACCCATTGCACCGATGCTGCCGGCGATCAACAGCGGCCAGAGGTTACGCATCCTCTTGTTCGTCGTCTTCGTTGTCGCCGCTGACGACGTCGCCGAGGCAGACCAGACGGTGTTCGCCGCCGTCGTCCTTGATCAGCCAGCTCTGCAAAGTCGAATCGAAGGTTGCCGCTTGAACCTGAGCGGGGGTGAATTCCCAGTGTTTGGCCGCTCGACCGTCCATGCATTCGATGTGCAGATTGTCGTCGACATCAAGGGCGAATTCGAAGGCATGCAAGCCGTCGATTTCCACCATTCCGCAGTGTTCGAGGGCGTTGAGCAAGGTGTCGGTTGAGGCAGTCATGGCAGTCAATCTTTGAAGGGGAAAGACGCAATGATAGCGCAATGTGGAAGCGGCTCAGAGCCGACCACAAAACTCCCACACCACACAGCCCCTGTAGGAGCAAGCTTGCTCGCGATGACGGTGACACATTCAATATCAATGCGACTGTCACACCGCTATCGCGAGCAAGCTTGCTCCTACAGGGGATCGCGCTCAGCCGTTAGAGCGCATCACGCGAAGGCTGGCCATCCACCAGCCGCTGAATACGCAGCGGGTTGCCATTCTTCAACGCCTCCGGCAGCAGGCTGTCGGGGTAGTTCTGGAAGCACACCGGCCGCAGGAAGCGGTCAATCGCCAGCGTGCCCACCGAGGTACCACGCGCATCAGACGTCGCCGGGTACGGCCCGCCATGGACCATCGAATCGCAGACTTCCACACCGGTCGGATAGCCGTTGAGCAGGATTCGTCCGACCTTCTGTTCCAGCAACGCCGTCAATTCGCCGAACTGCTCGAAGTCTGCCGGTTCGCCAATGATCGTTGCCGTGAGTTGTCCGTGCAGGCCATTTAAAGCAGCGCTGAGTTGCACCTGATCCGCCACTTCGACAAACACCGTAGTCGGGCCGAAGACCTCTTCCTGCAGCACTTCATCGCCGTCGAGCAACAGACTGACATCGGCCTTGAACAACTGCGGTTGCGCCTGATTGCCTTGCTGCGGATTACCCGCCAAGTGCGTCACGCCCGGATGCGCGAGGAGTTTTTGCAGGCCTTGGCCATAACTGCTCAACGTCCCGGCATTGAGCATGGTTTGCGCGGGCTGATCGTTGATCAACCCCGCCACCTGCTGCACAAACGCACTGAACTGCGCCGAGCGAATGCCGATCACCAGGCCGGGGTTGGTGCAGAACTGGCCACAGCCCTGCACCACCGAAGCGGTCAGGTCACGGGCCACGCTTTCAGCACGAACGGCCAGGGCCTTGGGCAAGACGATCACCGGGTTGATGCTCGACATCTCGGCAAACACCGGGATCGGTTGCGCACGCGCAGCGGCCATGTCGCACAACGCCCGTCCACCCTTGAGCGAACCGGTGAAACCAACCGCTTGAATCGCCGGGTGCTTGACCAGCGCTTCGCCGACCCCGCCGCCGTAGATCATGTTGAACACGCCAACCGGCATGCCGGTTTTTTCCGCGGCGCGCAGGATTGCATCAGCGACCTGCTCGGCCGTGGCCATGTGACCGCTGTGCGCCTTGAACACCACCGGGCAACCGGCGGCCAGGGCGGAAGCGGTGTCGCCGCCGGCGGTGGAAAACGCCAACGGGAAGTTGCTGGCGCCAAACACTGCGACCGGGCCGAGGCCGATGCGGTACTGACGCAGGTCGGGACGCGGCAACGGCTTGCGCTCCGGCAGCGCCAGATCGATCCGCGCGCCATAGAAATCACCACGCCGCAACACCTTGGCGAACAGGCGCATCTGGCCGCTGGTGCGACCGCGCTCGCCTTGAATGCGGGCGGCGGGCAACGCGGTTTCGCGGCAGACCACGGCGACAAATTCATCGCCCAACGCGTCCAGCTCATCGGCAATGGCATCGAGGAATTGCGCGCGGCGCTCGGCGCTCAGGCTGCGATAAGCGGGGTACGCGGCAGCGGCAGCCTTGGCGGCGGCATCGACTTCTTCCGGCGTGGCCTGATAGAAATCGTGAGGTAACGCCTCGCCGGTGCTGGCGTCGACGCTCTGGAGTTTGACGCTGCCGCAGGCACTGCGCTGGCCGCCAATATAGTTGTGACCAAGAATCATGGGTTGCTCCTTAAAGAATGCCGATGGTGCCGGGCTCGAAAGCCGCTTCAACCGGTGCGATGCCGTTGATCAACGGCGCACCGAACTCGGCCTGACTGATCTCGAACACATCCCCCGGCCGGGTGCGAATGCCGTCGGCAAAGGACAGGGTCGCGGTCCCGAAGAAGTGAATGTGCACGTCCCCCGGACGCAGGAACTGGCTGTATTTGAAATGGTGGTATTCGAGGTTTTCCAGGCTGTGGCACATGTTGGCCTCGCCGGTGAGAAACTCGTTCTGCCACAGCACTTCGCCGTCGCGCAAAATGCGGCTCGTGCCCGCCAGATGCTCCGGCAGCTCACCGACCCGAAGCTCCGGCCCGTAACTGCAACTGCGCAGTTTGGAATGCGCCAGATAGAGGTAGTTCTTGCGCTCCATGACGTGATCGGAAAACTCGTTGCCCACCGCATAACCGAGGCGATACGGCTTGCCGTCGTGGCCGATGACGTAAAGACCGCTGAGCTCGGGTTCTTCTCCGGCGTCTTCGGCAAACGGCGGCAGCGGGAACGGTTTACCCGGACGCACGACGATGCTGCCGTCGCCTTTGTAGAACCATTCCGGTTGCACACCGGCCTGCCCCGCTGCCGGTTTGCCGCCCTCCACGCCCCACTTGAAGATGCGCAGGGTGTCGGTCATCGTTGCTTCGTCGCCTGCCTGCTGATGCATCTTGTCCCGCGCCGAGGCGCTACCCAGATGGGTCAGGCCGGTGCCGCTGACGAGCATGTGTGCCGGGTCCGGATGGTCCAGCGGCGGCAGGATGCGCAGTTTCGCCAGCAGTTCTGCGTAGTCGTGGCTGATGCCCAGGCCCAGGGCGTTCACCTGCTGCTCAAGGCTGACGCCCGCCTCGATCGCCGCCAACGCCAGATCGCGCACCGTGCGCGCGTCCTGCACCTCACGGACCAGACCGTCCTCGACCACGCCAACCCGGCGCTCGCCGTTAAACAATTCAAATTGAACCAAACGCATGAATTTTCTCCTGTAAGCAATTCTCAAAAACACGCAGAACCCTGTAGGAGCCGGCTTGCTGGCGATAGCGGCATGCCTGTCGACATTGATGCCGGATGTGCCGACGCCATCGCCAGCAAGCCGGCTCCTACAGGTCCGGATCAGGTGCGGGTTGCGCCACGTGCGCTGGCTGCAAACTGGTCCGCCGGCAGCACATGCTTGCGCTCCAGCAACCGATACACCACGCCGGTCAAAATCAGCCCGAACACCATCACACCCGAGAGGAAATACAGCCCCGAAGCCAGGTTGCCGGTGTATTCCTTCAGTGCCCCGATCACGAACGGACCGATGTAGCCACCGAGGTTGCCCACCGAGTTGATCAGCGCGATCCCCGCCGCCGCACTGGCACCGGCGAAGAACCGGCCCGGCAAGGTCCAGAACACCGCGGTGCAGGAAAACAGGGAGAACGCCACCAGGCACAGCGCCGCCAGTTGCAGCACCGGCACCGTCAGCCAGGCACTGAGAAACAGGCCGATAGCACCCAACACATACAGCACCGCCAGATGGCCGTAGCGATCATTCAAACGGTCGGAACTGCGCGGGATGATCAAGAGACCGATGATCCCGAAAATGTACGGCACCGACGACACGAAACCCGTCACCAGATCAGTGCCACCGAACTGCTTGATCAGCGTCGGCAACCACAGGCCCAGGCCATAAATGCTCAGGGTGACCGGCAGATAAAACAGCGCCAGCAGCAACACGCGTTTGTCCTTGAGCGCATGCAACGGATTGCCGTGGCGGGTCTGGCCGTACTCCTCAAGGTCCTTTTTCAGTTCGCCGGCCAGCCAGTCTTTCTCGGGCTGATCCATCCACTTCACCTGTTGCGGACCGTCAGGCAGCCAACGCAGCACCGGCCAGGTCAGCAGGATCGCCGGGGAACCGATGACGATGAACAGCCACTGCCAGCCGTGCAATCCGAGGATGCCGTCCATGCCGAGCAGGCCGCCGGACACCGGGCCGGTGATCAGCATGGCGATCGGTTGGGAAAGGATGAACAGCCCGAGGATCTTGCCGCGATGGCGAACCGGGAACCACTGCGTGATGTAGTACAGAACGCCCGGGAAGAACCCGGCTTCGGCGGCGCCGAGCAAAAAGCGCATCAAGTAGAAGCTGTGCGGCCCCTGAACGAAGGCCATGCCGATGGTGATGGCGCCCCAGGTGACCATGATCCGCGCAAACCAGCGCCGCGCGCCGAAGCGTTCGAGCATCAGGTTGCTGGGGATTTCCAGCAGAAAGTAACCAATGAAAAACAGCCCGGCACCGAGGCCGTAAGCCGCATCGCCGATACCGATGTCGGCGCCCATGTGCAGCTTGGCGAAGCCCACGGCGGAGCGATCCACATAGGCGATCAGGTACAGCAGGATCAGGAAGGGAATCAGTTTCAGCGTGATGCGACGAATAAGCCGCAGTTCCTGGCTCATGAGATCGGTCTCCGATTGTTGTTGTTATAGAACCTCGGGGGACGCCTCTCGCCAAAAACTGCCAGGGCCTTCCCTCCGTTGGAGCGGACTATATAGTAATACTATTTACGCAACAACACTTCCAAACAGATCGAATTGCGCTTATGTTACGCCTCAGCCAGAACAATATAGTCATACAATAAGAGAATCGATCATGTCTGATAAGAAACCCACCCTGCGCTCCGCCCAATGGTTTGGCACTGCCGACAAGAACGGCTTCATGTACCGCAGCTGGATGAAGAATCAGGGCATCGCCGACCACCAGTTCCACGGCAAACCGATCATCGGCATCTGCAACACCTGGTCGGAACTGACCCCGTGCAACGCGCATTTCCGCCAGATCGCCGACCACGTCAAACGCGGCGTGATCGAGGCCGGCGGTTTCCCGGTGGAATTTCCGGTGTTCTCCAACGGCGAATCGAACCTGCGCCCGACCGCCATGTTTACCCGCAACCTGACGAGCATGGACGTCGAAGAAGCGATTCGCGGCAACCCGATTGACGGCGTGGTGCTGCTGACCGGTTGCGACAAAACCACCCCGGCGCTGTTGATGGGCGCGGCCAGTTGCGACGTGCCGGCCATCGTCGTTACCGGCGGGCCGATGCTCAACGGCAAGCACAAGGGCCAGGACATCGGCTCGGGCACCGTGGTCTGGCAGCTCAGCGAACAAGTGAAAGCGGGAACCATCTCCATCGATGACTTCCTCGCGGCCGAAGGCGGCATGTCCCGTTCCGCCGGCACTTGCAACACCATGGGCACCGCATCGACCATGGCGTGCATGGCCGAAGCACTCGGCACTTCCCTGCCCCACAACGCCGCGATTCCGGCGGTGGATGCGCGCCGTTATGTGTTGGCGCACATGTCCGGCATGCGTGCGGTGGAGATGGTTCGCGAAGACTTGAAACTGTCGAAAATCCTCACCAAGGAAGCCTTCGAAAACGCCATTCGGGTCAACGCCGCCATCGGTGGTTCGACCAACGCCGTGATCCACTTGAAAGCCATCGCCGGCCGCATTGGCGTGGAACTGGAGCTGGACGACTGGACCCGCATCGGGCGTGGCATGCCGACCATCGTCGACCTGCAACCCTCCGGGCGCTTCCTGATGGAAGAGTTCTACTACGCCGGTGGCTTGCCTGCGGTGTTGCGTCGCCTCGGCGAAGCCAACCTGATTCCCAATCCAAATGCCTTGACCGTCAACGGCAAGACCCTCGGTGAGAACACCAAGGACGCGCCGATCTACGGTCAGGACGAAGTGATCCGCACCCTCGACAACCCGATCCGCGCTGACGGCGGCATCTGCGTATTGCGCGGTAACCTGGCGCCACTCGGCGCGGTGCTCAAACCGTCCGCCGCCACGGCTGAGCTGATGCAGCATCGCGGGCGTGCGGTGGTGTTCGAGAACTTCGACATGTACAAGGCGCGGATCAACGATCCGGAGCTGGACGTGGATGCCAACTCGATTCTGGTGATGAAAAACTGCGGGCCGAAGGGTTATCCGGGCATGGCTGAAGTCGGCAACATGGGCTTGCCGGCCAAACTGCTGGCCCAGGGTGTGACGGACATGGTGCGTATTTCCGATGCGCGCATGAGCGGAACCGCGTACGGCACGGTGGTGTTGCACGTCGCACCGGAAGCGGCGGCCGGCGGGCCTTTGGCAGCGGTGAAGGAAGGCGACTGGATCGAACTCGATTGCGCCAACGGGCGTCTGCACCTGGACATTCCGGACGCCGAACTGGCGGCGCGCATGGCCGATCTGCAACCGCCGCAGCAGATGATCCTCGGTGGATATCGCCAGCTGTACATCGACCATGTGTTGCAAGCGGATCAGGGCTGCGACTTCGACTTCCTGGTCGGTTGCCGAGGCGCCGAAGTCCCCCGCCACTCCCACTAACCCCGCAACCCTTGCAGGAGCCGGCTTGCTGGCGATGGTGTGTCAGTCGACACAACGGTGACTGACACACCATCGCCAGCAAGCCGGCTCCTACAATTGATCTTCATAGAGTTCAGGATTGCTTGCTCTGGCGACCGTCCTCGCCGCGCCTGTTATGATGCGCAGCACCTCCCCTGCACAGGATCGCGCCGTTCCCCATGGATTACCGCAAACCCTCCGACCGCAAAAGCATGCACTCGCGCATTGTCCAGGAACTGGGCATGCAGATCGTTTCGGGACGCTTCAAACCGGACGACAAACTGCCCGCCGAAGCCCTGTTGTGCGAGGAGTACGCGGTCAGCCGTCCGGTGCTGCGCGAGGCCACTCGCGTGTTGGTCGCCAAAGGCCTGGTGTATTCCCGTCCGCGTGTCGGCACGGTGGTCAAGCAGCGCAAGGAATGGCACATGCTTGACCCGGACGTGCTGCACTGGCTGATGCAAAGCAGCCCGCAGAATCAGTTCTTCGATCTGCTGACCAGCGTGCGCAGCATCATCGAACCGGCAGCGGCGGCCCTTGCTGCGCAATTCGCCACCGACGAAGACATTGCCTCTATTGGCGAAGCCTACCAACGCATGGAAGCCGCGCCGACGCCTGAAGCCCTGTTGCAACCGGACCTGGATTTCCACAGCCGCATCGCCGACGCCACCCACAACGATCTGTTGGCGAACCTGTGCAACATGCTGTCGGTCGCGATTGCCGAAGCGTTGAAGCATTCCAACCAGCGGCCGAACCTGCATGAATTGGCGTTGCCACGGCACAAGGCGATTCTCACCGCCATCGAGAACCGCGATGCGCTGGGTGCACGGCATGCAACGCTGGTGCAGCTGGACGATGCGCGCAGTGCGCTGAATGTGGTGCTGGGCGCCGATCCCTCATAAAACACGGTCCATTGTAGGAGCCAGCTTGCTGGCGATGGTGTGTCAGTCGACATCGTTGTGGCTGACACACCATCGCCAGCAAGCTGGCTCCTACAAGGGTTGCGTTGATCTTCAGATGTAAAAAAGCCGCAACCCTGGTTGCGGCTTTTTCGTTTCTGGCCCGAACGCAGGCCTTAGCCTATCGCCTCGCCCAATGTGCGGTACCCGGCTACCGCACATCCCTTTCGATTCGGTTTTACGTTGAGGAACCACACATGCAAAGGATTGCATCATGCCCACACCTGCATCACCACCCGCCGCCGCAAGCGACACCGACATCATCGCGCGGGCGGTTCACACCCGATTCAATACCCGACCGACTTTACGCTCGCAAACCGCCCGCCTGCTCAAGGACGGCATTCTGGAAAAATACCCGCAACTGGCGTTCGACCCTGAGAGAACCAAAATTGCCCAACCGATCCCGGATGGCGCCTGGCGGCTGACGCTACTTTTGGACGTGGTACTCGACTACCTGGCCAGCGGCTCATTCCCCGATCTCAGCGAGCAATACGGTCGCAGCTGTTTTTTGACAAACCGTGCCCCCGCGCAACTTACCGTCGACAACACAACATCGCGACTGCCCGACCTGCAAGTGATTGCGCAGGTCATCCGTGAATTACCCGTCATTTTCTACATCGGCGCTCAGGAATCATTGGCCGCCTGCTGGAACGAACAGGACGAAGCCGGCGTCAGCCGTTGGCAATGGTTGGGAAACTTGCTCGCCGGCGTATTGAAAACATCCGCAACGCGCCTCGCGGCAAGTGATGCCGAGCAGGCCGGGATTCTATTGGAGCTGGCCCGCCAACCCGACAACCGCGAACGCCTTCAGCGTCCTTGGGCCAAAGGTGCAATTGAAGCCTGCACGCTGCAAGTCACGCTGAGCAGAGGCGACATGTCGCTCACACTGCAGACGCCGGATATCCTGGTGATTTGCGGCGAGACTCATTTGTTGTGCAGCGTGACCGGCAACATCGAATCGTTCCCGTCCCTGCAAGCCTTCGGCGCTGCGTGGGGCGCGCGGTTTCAGCAAGACTTCACGGCGGACTCCATCACCTGGAAACGTTTTGCTCCGGACGGCAACATCTTTGATACCCAGGCAGCTCTGCTGCTGAACCGGCAACTGGAAGATTTGGGGTCGCTCAAACTGCCCGCACGCCAAAGCCTGGCTGACCTTGAAAAGCGTTTTGACGCAATCACCGATGTCGCCGCACTGTTTATCGGCAGCGACAACCACCCGACGCACCTTCACGCCCTACAGACAACGATTCCCGAGTGGTTGCAGGGTGCCAGCACCACAGAGCGCATGGCGTGGCGTAAACACACGTTGTCGATGGCCAGTGTCAAACAGCAGACACAGGGGCGCTCGTTACCCGACGACGTCGTTGACCTTCGCACATTCGCCAGAAATGCGCTGCATGAGCAAATGCTCAAAGACCAGCCCTTGGCACCCGGCTACAAGTCCGATGAACTGGAACTGACCTTTCACGTGCCTGTCGGCGATTTGGGCAGCGGCTACCTCGAACCCGTCAAAATGTCCCTGACCGAGCTGGCGATAAAAAACCTGGCCGGCAAACCCAAGGGCCGGATGACCCTTCGCCACACCGAAAACCAGCTGATTCAAGACTGGACCACCGAGGCCTATTTGCTGGATCTGGTGAGCCGCGTTGATGTCGGAAAACATTACCCCGAGTACATCGAGGCGCAGTTGCTTGGCAACAGTCCCGAAGCCAATGAGCGACTGCGACTCTTCGGCCTGGAACTGAGCCTGAATTTGCCGCTGCGCGCCCTAGAGCATTCGATCAAGGGTGAGCATGGCTTCACCTTCCTGGGCTATCGATATGTCGATGCAGTGTTCCAGTCGCTGGCCGCCGAACGCATCGTCGAGGAACAGTCCGTCGTCATCAGGCCATTGGCGTTTCAACGCAAGGCCGGGGCCACGTGTGATGTGGTCAGCAACATGTTCATCATTGAGCCGAAAGACCTGAGCGTAGGCGGCCCGCATATTCTTTACCGACCGCTGTATTCAGAACCTCTGCACCAATACTCCAGCCGTCAGGACTTGCTGAGTGCCATTGCGCAAACCGGCCCGTTGCAAACCAGCGTGCTGACCTGGCTGCCGGATCGCGCACGGCCGATCTACGACAACAACGGCTTCACCGAACCGCACATTGTCCACTTCCATGCAGGGGACGAATTTACACTGCCTGAAAAGCCCCAACCGGCGATGCTGGCCGGCGACGAAGCAATTGGTGACTGGCTCACCGCGCTGGAAGAAGGTCGATTGCTGGCCAGTCTGTTCGTCAGCAATGCACGCACACTGATTGATCTGGCGGATCGGCAATCGGTGTCGAATGCCGAAAGCCGTTGGGCGATCATCCTCGAGGGTGGCTGGCTGGTGTTCAACAACCTGATTCTGCCGTTGTTGCGCGGCCCTGCCATGGTGGTGGGCTGGATGCTGCAAATCGCCCACAGCCTGATCAACGATCTGCCGGCGCTGGACAGTGATGACCCGAAGGCGCGGAATCAGGCATGGATCGATGTGCTGTTGAACATTGGCCTGTTGGTTCTGCATGTCGCTCGAGAGGAAGCAGCCCCAGCACTTTCCGACAGCGCAGCGACGGCAGTTCCGGATGCCCTCGCCTCCTTGCGCCGTCCTGCGCAGACATTTTCGTGGCCCGCCGAATCGACTATTACCCAAGACACTCCGGGCCTGCCCTCCGAGCCGCCGGGCAGTGGCAAGACCCTGCTCGACTTCAACCAGTCGAGCGCGCGCGATTCGGCAGCGGCCCGACTGTTCAACACGTTACGCGAGGTTCAGGTGCCATGGCCGACACCTCTGCCAGAGCCCGTTAGCACCGGCGTGTTCAAAGGTCTGTACCGGATCGGCAATCTTTGGCACGCCACTGTCGCCGGCCTGCTGTTTCGCGTGAGTATCGTGCCCGGTTTCGGCGAGGTGTATCTGATACATCCGGAGCACCCGGATCATCCCGGCATCAAGCTCAAGACCAATGGAGCGGGCCGCTGGACTCTGGATCAAGGGTTGAAACTGGTTGGCGGCGGGCGCAATTCGAGAATCAACGCCCAGCGAGAAATCACGCAACAACGCATCAGCCTGCTGGAACTCAATCGTCAGGAGTTCGTGGACCAACAAGTACGGGTGCAGAAGCGTGTCGATATCGCTGAAAACCTGATGCAGCTGAAAAGGAACGACGCCGCCAGTACAGAGCTCGATCGCGCCACGTACAGGCAACGGTTCGTTGATGAGCTGGACAAACAGACCGAAAGCTACGCCACGCTGCTGGCCGAGAAAAGGGAATTGGCCGAGTTGACCAAATCCGATCCCGATCCTGTGCAGTTGTGCAACCTGTCGGAAAACCTCATCAACAATGCCCGCAAACGGATCGTCATTGCTGACTGGGAGAGAGAAGCTGTCAATCAAACGTATGCGGACTTGAGAAATGGCGTCGGGCATTTGCATGACGCGTTGATCCGCGAAGGCGACGCGGTACTGGATCGCTACTTTGAGTTCATGCGCAAAACCTCCGACATCAACGAATCCATGATCAAGTGTCTAGATCAGGTAGACAGCCGACTGCTGGAACTCAAGCAGATCCCTCGCCAGGGCATCGAGTACTGGAAACGACTGACCGGCAACAGGCCCGAAGATGAAATAACGGCACTGCGCGTCAAGTGCTATCAGCTGAGTGTCTTGCGCCTGCTCAGTCTCAAGGCCCTCGGAAGCAGCACCATGGGTGTGCTCGAACACACCCTCAGCCCATTACTGCTGCTGTCTCGCTCGCATGCCGAACTGCAAACGGAACACACCTACACCAACAGCGACCGGATCGCCGTTCTGGAGAACCTGGTCGATCAGTACAACAAGGCACAGGACGGCCTTGAGGCGATAGGCATTTTCAGCACAGATGAACTGCAGGCACACCCCTTCAATCGACTGCGCGAGCTCATTGACCAACTGCGTATCGACGCCGAACAACGTCTGGCGGAAGCGCTTCAACTGCTGCCGCAACCGGAGGAGCCTTCAACGTCGGCATCAGGCCCCAAGCCGCCGGTGAAGCGTCCCTATTCATGGTCCAGTCGCAAGCGGGTGATCAAAACCGCTAAAGGCACATTGATCGGCGATCTTCGACAACGGGTCGCTCACCAGGAAGGAGACATTGTCGACATCAACCATCCGTTCGAAGAAAGGCCACTGGCTTCGTTCCACGAGCACGAGCCCAATCTCTGGGTAGAAATCGTCGATGCCAGGCCCGCAGCGACCAAGGCAACGCGCCCCTATCAGCAGCTCAAGGGCGATGCCCGCAAGGCGTTGGCCGATGTCGATAAAAACGTGCAGAAGATCGAGGGTTACGCGCAGCGCGCCAGTTCTCCCAAGGAAATCGAAGAGCAATTGCAACGGGAGGCACAAAAACTGATCGGGTACGCCGATGGACTGGAACAACACAAAAGCCCCCCGGCCAACCGCGACCCAGACGTTCCGCTGATCAGCGGACTCCGCGACAAAGCGCACGTCCTCGACACCAAGGCCGCCGAACTTCGCACCCGCATGACACTCGCTCGACCGCCCAGTAGCGAGGGGGTGGAGTATCTGTTGCGGCGCAATGAAATTTTTGCGCGAATCAATGGCCACCGGGTTCAGCTGAAAACCGGGCGGCGTGACTTCATGCAAGAGTACGTCTTGTTGAATGAAGACAATCAACCCTGGTGGTACGGGCATTTTCACTACGCCAATGCGGATGATGCCAAGGCTGAATACACCCAGGCGCATCTGAAAACCAGGGAACAACACTTCGAAACCTACGAATCGGCCATGGCCAAGGCCAAGGATCCGAAGCAGAAAATCGAAATTCATCACGGAATCATCAGCAAGGAACTGGCGAACAGCGATTTTCTACCGTTGCAACCCCGCTGAGGTTTTCAATAGTGTCTAGTCCTGAATGGTTTTACACCTGTTTCAGGACCAGGCAGCCTGTAGGAGCGAGCTTGCTCGCGATGGACTCGAGACCGGCGAGTGAACCCAAAACACCGTTTTATCGTTAGCGCCCATCGCGAGTAAGCTCGCTCCTACAGGTATGCGGCAGTCCGGCACAAAACCCCATAAAAAAGCCGCAACCTTGGGTTGCGGCTTTTTGGTTTTGCCTGAGGTTTAGTGAGCGAACAACGAGTTGCCCTTCTGCCCCGCCAGTTTCTCCGGTTTGATCAGGAAACGAGCCAGCGCTGGCAGCAGCCACAACGCGCCGAACATGTTCCAGAGCAGCATGAAGGTCAGCATCAGCCCCATGTCGGCCTGGAACTTGATGGCCGAGAAGATCCAGGTGCACACGCCGATCGCCAGGCACAGGCCGGTGAACAATACGGCTTTACCGGTGGACTTCAGCGTCTGGTAGTACGCCTCTTGCAACGGCAGACCGGCACGCAGGAAACTTTCCAGGCGGCTGTAGATGTAGATGCCGTAGTCCACGCCAATCCCCACGCCCAATGCCACCACCGGCAAGGTCGCGACTTTGACGCCGATGCCCATGAAGGCCATCAGGGCGTTGCCGAGTACCGACGTCAGCACCAGTGGCAACACGATGCACAAGGTCGCCGCCCAGGAACGGAAGGTGATCATGCACATGGTCGCAACGCAGATGTAGACGAGGATCAGGATGGTCAGCTCGGATTCCTTGATCACTTCGTTGGTGGCCGCCTCGATGCCGGCGTTACCCGCTGCAAGGATGAACTCCAGGCCTTCCTTGTTGTTTTCCTTGGCGAAGTCCTGCACCGCATGAACTGCGCGATCCAGGGTGGCAGCCTTGTGATCGTTGAGGAACACCAGCACCGGCGCCAGGGAGCAACTGTTGTTGTACAGGCCGTCAGCGCGGGCGATGGAGTTGTTCAGCACGTCCGGGTTGCGCGACAGGGTTTCCCATTTCAGGTTGCCCTCGTTCATGCCCTTGATCATCTGCTTGGACACGGTCACCAGCGAAATCGCCGACTGCACGCCCTCGGTGTTCTGCATCTTCCACATCAGTTCGTCGATGGGTGCCATCGCTTCATAGCGCGAGCAACCTTCGGACTTGGTCTTGACCATCACCACCAATACATCGGAACTGGTGGAGTAGTTGCTGATGATGAAGTTGTTGTCCTTGTTGTAGCGCGAATCCGGACGCAGCTCTGGAGCACCTTGATCGAGGTCGCCGATTTTCAGGTTCTGGCTGTACCAGAGGCCGCCACCGAAGGCCAGCAGGGCCAACACGATCGACACCGGGGCGACTTTCGGGCTGGCGAAGTTGGACAGCAGGCGCCAGAACGGGTGTTCGCGGTGCGCGTCTTTCTTGCTGCGCTCGACGGCGCGCTTGCTGATGCCAACGTAGGAAATCGCCACCGGCAACAGGATCAGGTTGGTGAACACGATCACCGCCACACCGATGGATGCGCCGATGGCCAGCTCGCGAATCACGCCGATGTCGATGATCAGCAGCGTGATGAAGCCCACCGCATCCGCAAGGATCGCGATCATCCCCGGCAGGAACAATTGGCGGAAGGTGCGCCGCGCCGCCGTCAACGCGTTGTCGGCCTCACTGGACTGCAAGGCGATACCGTTGATCTTTTGCACGCCGTGGGAAATACCGATGGCGAAGATCAGGAACGGCACCAGCATCGAGTACGGATCCAGCCCGAAGCCGAAGAAGTGCATCAGGCCGAGCTGCCAGATCACCGCCACCAGCGTCGTGCTCAACACCGCCACGGTGCTGCGCATGCAGTTGGTGAACCAGTACAACAGAATCAGGGTGATGACGAAGGCGACACCGAAGAACATCACCACCATCACCAGGCCATCGATCAGGTCGCCGACTTTCTTGGCGAAACCGACGATGTGGATCTGCACGTTGGGGTTCTGTTTCTCGTACTTGTCGCGGATCTTTTCTTCCAGCTCGTGGGAGAACTTGCGGTAGTCCAGGGCCAGCAACTTGCCTTGGTCCTGCGGGTCCGGGTAGGACTCCAGCAGCGGGATATCAACGATGCTCGACTTGAAGTCGTTGGCCACCAGACGCCCGACTTGCCCGGACTTAAGCACGTTGTTGCGCAACAAATCGAGGCTTTGCTGGGAGCCGTTGTAGCTCTGCGGGATCACTTCACCGCCGGCGAAGCCCTCCTCCGTCACCTCGGTCCAGCGTACGCTCGGACTCCACAGCGACTTGAGGCCGGAACGGTCGACGCCGGAGATGTAGAACACCTCGTCGTTGATCTGACGCAGGGTCTCCATGTACTCCTTGGAGAAGATGTCGCCGTCGGTGGCTTCGACCGAAATGCGAACGGTGTTGCCCAGGTTCGCCAGGTCGTTGCGGTGCTCCATCATCTTTTGAATGAACGGATGCTCGAGCGGGATCATCTTTTCGAAACTGGTGGACGGCCGAATCAGCGTCGCTTGCCAGAACAGGAAAATGCTCACCAACAGACAGATCACGATCACTGCCGGGCGGTTGTTGAAAATCAGGCGTTCAAGAAACGTCGCCTTGTCTTGGTGATGGCTGCTCAAGGATGTCATAGACCCGCCTTCTTATTATTTGCCCGGCTCATTTGGACGACCCGTTTTTTCCATTCTCTGCACCGGCGCCGGTTGGCGAGGTGACACGAACGCCACCCTGTCCTGCCAGAACCAGATTGCCGTCGCCCGCCGCAGTCACCGCCGAAACCGAAATACGATCCGGACGGTTGAACACGCTGAAGGTTTCGCCGTTGTCGTTGCTGCGGATCACCGAGCCACCGTTGCCGACGATCACGATGGAACCGTCGTCGAGCAAGGTCGCACCGGACAGACCGAACTCCAGCGCACCACGGGTGGCTTTCAACTCGACCGGCTCCCAGGTGGTGCCAAAATCGGTGGAGCGGAACAGGTTGCCCCGCAGGCCGTAGGCCAGCAGCGTGTTGGCCTCGGCGGTGCCGATCACGCCGAACAACGAGCCTTCATAGGGGCCTTCGAGTTTTTCCCAGGTCTGCCCCCAGTCGGAGGAACGGAACATGCTGCCCTGCTCACCGACGATGAACAGTCCGGCATCCTTGATCGCTGCAATGGCGTTGAGGTGGTACTGGTCTTCGTTGTCCAGGCGGTCGCTGGCGTCTTCCCAGGTCTTGCCGCCGTCGGTGGTGGCCACCAACGCGCCGTAAGCGCCCACGGCGAAGCCGTTGCTGGCATCCTGGAACCAGACGTCGAGCAGCGGTGATTCGCGTTTCAGGTCTTCATATTGTTTGGTCCAGGTGACGCCACCGTCCTCGCTGGCGAGGATCTGCGCGTCATGCCCGACGGCCCAGCCGTGTTTGTCGTCGACAAAATAGACCGAGGTCAGCAGTGCCCGGGTCGGCACCTTGGCCTGGGTCCAGGTCGCGCCCTGGTCATCGGAATACAGAATGTGCCCGCGATCCCCGACGGCCACCAGGCGCTTGCCGGCGTGCACGACGTCGAGCATCAGGCTTTTGCTGGCTTTGGCGGATTCAACGGAATAGACAACGTCGGTGGCTGGCGCCGCATTGGCCAGCGCAGGTGCCGACAACACGGCACAGCCCAACAGCGAGAGCGCTGTAGCCAGCAATGCGAATTTGCGCAGTGCCGGCGGGCGGCAGATACCCACACCCATGACAGGCTCACTCATAGACCTTCCCCCATTATTATTGTTAGGTCGTTCAACCTTTCAGGGCGCCGTAAGGGGTGCTCATCGGGATTGGATGGTTAGGAGCATAGTCCTGAAACCCGCAATCCAGAGCCCCTTCGGAAGCTGGCTTATCCTATCGGGGTTTGGAAAGGTCTGACAATCGACGCCACGTTATCTTTTGTTAACCTGGGGGGGATGGGGTTTTTCTGAATGTTGGGGTATCAGGTGGGGTGATTTGGTGGCTTTTTGTTTGTGTGCATATCCGTTGCAGCGGTAACGGCCTCTATTGGTTCCGCTCTTACAGCGGGTCACTTGGAGAAGCGCCAAGTAACCAAGCGCTCTTGCCCCTTTCGTTCGGTGCCTCGCTAAGGCTCGCCATGCCCTCGCTCCGGTCCTGCTCCGTGGCCCGCCGCCATCGGCCATCCATGGCCGGGGGCGGCTAACCCGGCATCCATGCCGGGTTGCCCACTGCGCAGAACCTCCACTCGGCCTCTCGAGGGGGCGTGTACCTCAAGATCAAAAGCTGAAGGCGAGCTAACGCTCGGCCTGATGAGTGGTGAAAATCAAAAGCGTACGCGGTTCCCTGTAGGAGCCGGCTTGCCGGCGAAAATCGTCTGGACACCGCGTTCATCCAGATTCCCCGCGTTATCGTTGACGCCCATCGCCAGCAAGCTGGCTCCTACAATTTTGAATCGTGTGAACCCAATCCCCGTGTAGGAGCCGGCTTGCTGCGGGCGGCGTTCCGACGATAGCGGTGGGTCAGCGACACATGTATCGCCTGAACGGACACTATCGCCAGCAAGCCGGCTCCTACAGGGGAATGCGTACACTCAAAGAGACAGGTCGGCTGGCAGGCCGCCTCGCTTTGGCTTTTGCTTGGCTTTTGATTTTGATCTGCCCCGTCGGGAGGCCGAGTGGAGGTTCTGCGCAGT
>NZ_AKJI01000064.1:0-880 GCF_000282415.1 Pseudomonas sp. GM60 | reverse complement strand
CCGGTCACGGCCTCGGAGAACGTGATGCTCACCAGGGACGTTTCGCCAATTTTCAGCGCGTTGTCGGCAATGATAATGGTGGCCGTCGGAATCACGGTATCGATCGTGTAGTTACCGGAGTTGGTAGTCCCGCTGCCCGCGTTGCCGGAAAGATCGGCCACACCGGTATTGTTCAGGGTGATGACGTTGGTCGCATCGTTCACACCCACTGTTGGCGTGAAGGTCGCGGTCCAGGTGATGCCGCCGTCGCTGCTGCTCACCGCGCTCAAGGTGCCGTTGGCGATGCTCAGATCCGCATTGGTGAAACCGCTGACCGCTTCGCTGAAGGTGATGGTCACCAGCGAGGTTTCGCCAGCACTCAGGGTTGGGTCGGCCACGACGATGGTCGCGGTAGGCCGGACTGTGTCGATGGCGTAATTGTTGGAATCGGTGGTGCCGCTGCCGGCATTGCCCGACAGGTCGCTGATGCCGGTGTTGTCCAGGGTGATCAGGTTGGTCGTGTCGTTGATGCTGGCGCTCGGCGTGAAGGTCGCGGTCCAGGTGATGCCGCCGTCGCTGCTGCTGACGGCGCTCAAGGTGCCGTTGGCAATCGTCAGGTCGGCGTTGGTCAAACCGCTGACCGCTTCACTGAAGGTAATCGTCACCAGTGAGGTTTGACCCAGCGCTAGCGTGGTGTCCGCCACAACTATCGTCGCCGTTGGGCGAACGGTGTCGATGGCGTAGTTGTTGGAGTCGGTGGTGCCAAGGCCGGCGTTGCCCGAGGCGTTTTGCACACCGCTGTTGTCCAGGATGATCAGGTTGGTGCTGTCGGTGATGGCGCTGGTCGGGGTGAAGGTCGCCGTCCAGGTAATACCGCCGTCGCTGCTGCTCACCGCCGTCA